>JAISEW010000252.1 GCA_031263945.1 Gracilibacteraceae bacterium
TCCCAGCTCTTTTCGCCGAGGGAGAAGCGGTTTTCCGGCGCTGGGAGCGGCGCGCCTTGCGGGCGGCGGCCCAAAAACGGGGACTCATCGTCGCCTGCGGCGGCGGTATCGTTTTAGACACTGAGAACACGCGCCTGCTCCGGGCAAGCGGCACGGTCGTCTTCCTGGACACGCCGCTGCCGGCTCTGCGGCGCCGCGCCGCCGCCGCCACGCGGCCGCTGCTGCAAACGGCGGAAGATCCCTGGCCGGAACTCTGGCGGGCCAGACGGCCCCTGTATCAGGCGGCGGCCCATTGCGCCGCGCCGGGGAGCGGCGCGCCGGCGGCGGCGCTGAACGCTCTGTGGGCCGCTCTTTTGGGAAACAAAGAACAAACTGCGGGTCATTAAAACGCAGGAGGAGGTACGGTATTATGCGCATGTTATTGGTGGTGGACTACCAAAACGACTTCGTGTCCGGCAGTCTGGGCTTTCCCGGCGCGGAAAAACTGGACGGGCCTATCGCGGCGCTCGTCGGTTCTTACCGGGAGAGCCGGGATTTAGTGACGGCGACCAAGGACACCCACGAAGAAAACTATCTGGACACGCGGGAGGGGCGGACCCTGCCTGTGCCGCACTGTATCAGGGGCAGCGAAGGCTGGGATTTTTACGGCAAAACCAAAGACGCCCTGACCGCCGCTTCCGCCGCGGTGATCAATAAACCGGGTTTTCCGCTCCGTCCCGCGGACATGCTGGATACGCGGCTTTTCCCCGACGGAGTGGACGACATCCTCATAGTGGGGTTGGTGACCAATATGTGCGTGCTGGCCAACGCCTTCATGCTGCGCTCCCGTTACCCCGAAGCCGAAATCAAGGTAAGCCGGTCGCTCTGCGCCAGTTTTGACCCTGTTTTACACGAAAAAACGCTAGACGTGCTGGCGGGCGCCCATTTTATCATCGCGGAGTGATCCGCGGCTGCAGATCCTTTAGCCAAAGCGCGGCGCCGGCGTCGCTGGGCATCCTCCAGTCGCCGCGGGGAGACAGCGTCACGGAGCCGATCTTGGGCCCGTCCGGCAAACAGGAACGTTTGAACTGCTGACTAAAAAAGCGGCGGTAAAAGCGGATAAGCGCTTCCCGCAGCGTCTCCGACTCGTATTCCCCGCGAAACGCCTGCACAGCGAGGCGATGGATCTTGCGCGGCCGGAACCCGAAACGCGTCATATAGTACAAAAAGAAGTCGTTTAACACATAAGGCCCTATTTCGTCTTCCGTTTTCTGCGTGATGCGCCCTTCCGCCGCCGGCAGGAGTTCCGGGCTGATCGGGGTGGCGCGGATATCGGCCAGAACAGCGGCCATGTCCGATTCGCCCCGCTCCCGGCACAGACGCTCCTCCGTCTCCACCAGATAGCTGACCAGCGTTTTGGGCACCCCGGCGTTCACGGCGTACATACTCATGTGATCCCCGTTATAAGTACACCAGCCCAGAGCCAGTTCGGAGAGATCGCCGGTGCCCACCACCAGAGCGTCAACGCTGTTGGCCATATCCATCAGCACTTGCGTGCGTTCCCGCGCCTGGGCGTTTTCAAAAGTCCGGTCAAAAACCGTTTCGTCGCGGCCGATGTCCGCCAGATGCCCGCGCACCGCCGCCTGGATGTCCACGGTCCGAAAATCCGTGCCCGCGCGCAGCGCCAATTCCCGCGCGTTCCGCTCCGTGCGCTCCGTCGTGCCAAAACAAGGCATGGTGACGGCCAAGAGGTCCGAGCGGGGCATGGCCAGCAAATCAGCGGCCCGGCACATGACGAGCAAAGCCAGTGTGGAATCTAGCCCTCCGGACAAGCCTACGAGCAAACGGCGGGATCCGGTATACCGCGCGCGGGAAGCCAGTCCCTGCGCCTGCATTGACAGAATAGTCCGACATCTATCTCGCCTGTCCGCCGCGTTTTCCGGCACAAAAGGCCGGCGGACCAAGGGGCGGATGAGATCGCGCGCTCCGCCGCCGTCGCCGCCGCTTAACGGAAAACAGCGCCTGCTCGCCGGCCGCTCCGGGTCCCCTGATTGAAAGGACGTGTTTTTTTGCCGTTCCGCCGTCAGGAGGTTTACATCCAAATCGGCGGTGATCATTTTATTGGCGAATAATTCGGCTTCCGCCAAAATTTGTCCGTTTTCCGCGATCAGATGGTGTCCGGCAAAAACCATATCCGTCGTCGATTCTCCCTCGCCGGCCGCCGCGTAAACATAACCGCAGAACAGGCGGGCGGATTGACCGCTGACAAGCCGGCGCCGGTATTCCGCTTTGCCGACGACCTCATTCCCGGCCGAGAGATTGATGATCAAACGCGCCCCCGCCTGCGCCAGCCGGATCGAGGGAGGGGCGGTCACCCACAGGTCCTCGCAGATCTCGACGCCGAAAGCGAAGTTTTCCATGGTTTCCGCCTGGAAGATCTGCCCGGCGCCGAACAAGGTCTCCCAGCGCAAAAAACGGATGGTCTCTTCTCCGCGCGGCGCCCGCGCAAACCAGCGCAATTCATAAAATTCGCTGTAATTGGGCAGCCAGGTTTTGGGGACGAGACCAAGCAAAGCGCCGTCCTGCAGGAGGGCGGCGCAGTTATAGAGTTTGCCGCGCAGACGGAGCGGGAAACCGACCGCTGTGATCATCTCCCCGGTCGAGCGGCTGTGCGCGGCCAATTCGGCCACGGCGGCCGCGGCGCCGTCTGTCAGCGCCTCTTGCAAAAAAAGATCGGCGCAGGTATAACCGGTGACGCAGAGTTCAGGCAAAACCAGCAATTGCGTGTTCAGCGCCGCCGCTTCATCCATGCGCTCCATGATCCGCGCGGTATTGTACTCGCAGTCCGCCACGCGGATCAGCGGCGCCGCCGCCGCGACGCGGATGTAACCGTCCCGCACGAAGATCCCTCCTTACCGCGTTCTGACGGCGAAAACGCGCGCGTCAGGGCTGATCGCTCTCATGTCGGCCGCGCCGCGGTCTGTCAGGATCACGGGCGAATTGGTGCGGCAGGCCGCGGAAGCCGCGAGCAAAGCGTGAGTCAGCGTTTGGCCGTCTACGGTATAAACTTTGTCATATTCATAGGACAACGCGCGGAGCAAAGCCTGATTGGTGGCGTAGCGATCCGGGCCGTAAACGCGCTCCAGTCCGAGAATATCATGAACCAAAGCCGGTCCGCCGAGGATATAGCCTCCGGTGTATCTTTCGCCGCTGAAACTGCCGTCCGCGTTGGCTAATTGGATCATATAACCGTGCGCCGCCGCCCATGAAGCGGCGGAAACCGCGTCCGCCACAGCGCCGTAGCCGACGACGAACGAACCGTAGGGAGCCTGCAGACGCGCGTTGACCCGCGCCGCCGTCTCCAGGCGGTTTTTCCCGCGCAAGATCTCAATTTCCATAGCCGGGAAAAGCGACTCCAGATGGAGGGCGATTTCCGGGGCCACGGCGCCTACGATAATGGCGCGCTCCACGCCGAAATCGCGCAGCAGGACCATGACGCGATAGTCCAGCATCGTGCCGTCCACCAAGAGGATGGGCGCCTTTTCCTGCCCGGACAGCGGCAGCGCGATCAAGACGTCGATCAGAGAGGCCGCCGCCACCGGCGCTAAAATGACGGTCTGGGCCTCCGTCCATTCAAACCGCGCCAGAGCGACCGCCGCGTCGATATAGTCCGTGCCGCTGAGATAAATATTTTCCGTCCGCGGCGTCTCGGCAGCCATGACCGTGGACGCAGATCCCGGCCCGACCGGCAAGAGACATAAGATCGCCGCCAGCAGTAAAATAAGTTTGCCGCGCATAAGACCTCCTTGGCGCTCGCTCACGCCCCGCTCACAGCCCGCGCCAGCACGTCGTTCAGTTTATTGACGAGGGAGCGGGGATCAAAGATCAGGCCGGCCGCGAGCAGGGCGTTTTGCAGCACTTGCGCCGCGGCTTCGGCGGCAAAATCATCCTCTTTTTTCCGCAATTCATTCACTCCGATGATTATCGGATGGGCGCAGTTGATTTCCAGAATGCCGGGCGGCGCGTCCGTCATTTTTTGATCCATCAGCTGCATCATGCGCTGCATACTGTGCGTGCCATAATTTGTCAGCGTAACGGCCGGACTGTCCGTCAAACGGGCGGAAACCCGCACTTCCGTCGCTTGGTCGCCAAGGACTTCCTTGAACCAGGCCGTCAGGGCCGCGCGTTCCTCCGGCGGCACGCCGTCCGGGGAGTCGCCCGTTTTCTGCGGCAGATCCACGCTGTCCTGCTCCGCCGCGACCAGTTTTTTCCCCTGAAATTCTGTCGCCCGCTCCAAAATATAGTCGTCAACCGCTTCGAATGTGTAAAGCACTTCCGTATCCGCGGCCCGAAACGGCTCGAGATAAGGGCCGGCTTCTATCGTTTCGCGGTTAGGCCCGTTGACATAGTAGACGGCTTTCTGCTCCTCCGGCGCCCGTTCTAAGTATTCCTCCAGCGAGACGAGTTCTCCCGGCGCTTTTTTATTCGACTCAAAGCGCATGAGTTTCAGCAATTCGTCCTTATGGGCGAAATCGTTGGCGGCGCCTTCTTTGATGAAACGGTTGAATTTTTCCCAGAATTGCGCGTATTTGCCGGGGTCGTTTTTCGCTTCTTCCTGCAGGAATTTGATAAAACGACTTGTGACGACATCGTTCAATTTAGTGACGAGCGCGCTGTCCTGTAAAGTTTCCCGCGAAATATTCAGCGGCAAATCGGCGCTGTCGAGTACGCCGCGGACAAAGCGCATCCATTCCGGCGTGACGGCTTCGGCTTTTTCCTGGATCAGCACTTTCTTACAGTAAAGGTTTAGACCGCGTTCCATGCGGCTAAAACCAAAACGCTCCAGATTTTCCGCCGGGACAAATAAAAGGACGCTCAAAGCGAGCGGGGCGTCGGAGGAGAAATGCAGGCGGTAAAACGGCTCGTCCCAAGCGTTAGCTGTATATTTGTAAAATTCTGTATATTCCTCGTCTGTTATCTCATTTTTGTTTTTGGTCCATATGGGCTCGACGGTGTTGACTTTTTCCCCGTTGACGAACACGGGGTAAGGGACGAAGCCGGAATATTGCTTTATGGCCCGCTTGACCACGTCCGGTTTGGCAAAATCATGCGCGTCGTCTTTAAGTTGCAGCAGCACTTTCGTCCCGCGGGCCATATCCCCGCCGGGCGTGATGTCATAACTGCCGGCGCCGTCCGAGGTCCAGATCAGGTTTTCCCCGTCCGGCCGGTAAGAGCGCGTAGTCAGCGTCACTTTGTCCGCCGCCATAAAAGCGGCGTAAAAGCCGACGCCGAACTGGCCGATCATGCCGAGGTCGACGGGCGCTCCGTCCTGCCCGCCCGCCCGCATGGCTTCGATAAAACTCTTGGAGCCGGAATGAGCTATGACGCCCAGGTTTTCCACCAGTTCTTCCCGCGTCATGCCGACGCCGTTATCGACGATCGCCAGCGTGTGCGCGCTTTCATCAGTTTCGATGCGGATCTCCAGAGGCTGTTCCCCCTGAGCCGCCGCCGCGTCAGTCAACGACAGATAGCGCATTTTTTCCGCCGCGTCCGCCGCGTTGGATATGAGCTCGCGCAAAAACACCTGTTTATTCGTGTAAAGAGAGTTGATCACGATATCCAGCAGCTGCTTTATTTCCGTTTGAAATTCTCGCGTTTCTGTGTTCGCCGTCATAATTATCTCCTTGCTTAGGTTTTCAGTCATAGTATATTACGAATTCCGCTGCCAGTCAATGCTATTGACAAGGGGAAACGCTTCCTCTATATTATAAGGAAGGTTATTATTCAGGAAAGAGAAAGGAGACGCTATGGCGCGCAATCTGACATTTTCTGTTGCCGGACGGGAATACGAGGTCGAGCCGGTGAAAATCGAGCGCAAAAAACTCTACGGCTGGACCGAAACCGTCGCTTTGGACGACGAGGGCAACGAATGCCGCGTAGCGTCAATCGACGAAAGCGGCACGGTGGTCATCCCTAAAGGCGGCACGGGACTGGGGATCCTGGCCCCGGACGGTTCCTGGGTGGAGCGCGGCGAGCTGAAGGCGGTGACGCTCGCCGGAGAGGACGCGGCGCTCAAACCTTCCAGTTACGCGGCGCCGATCGAGTTGACGCGCACGGTCAGCGCGGAGGATTTTCTCACGCACAACATCACCGCGTTTTACCAGATCACCCATCCCGCGCCGGAACTTCTGGCCGCGGCCGAAGGAAAGATTTTCACCTTCGAGTACCTGTACCGCGACGGATATGAGGGCAGCGCCGCTTTCCTGCTGGAAAGCGAGGGGCATCTGTTCATGCTGATCGGCTATGCGGCGCAATGGGAAATGCTCTCTTTGCGGGAGACGGCCGCGCTGGAAGACGAGCCGGAGGAAGAAATCGGAGAAGAAGACAGCGATATTGATTTTTCGATGTTTTAATTTCGCGGCGGGCGCAACCGATATTTCTTTGTTATGGTAAAATTTCCCAGCTAGCCTCGCATGTTTCGCTGTCGGGCCAAGTCAGTTTCAGGCAGGAAAACCCATCCGGCGCCGGCGCCCAAACCGACGCGCCCGCGCTCCACTCTCCCGCCGGCCGCGGCAGGCCCGGCGGCGCCCAGGTCGCCTCCCCGCCGGGCAGATCGCCGGAAATCACGGTCACGCCGCGGCCGTCCAAAAACCAGACGTCGCTTTCGTCGTCAACCGCCTCGCCGGGATACGGCCGCGGCTGAATATACATCTCGTCCCGATAAACGGAAAAAGCGAACCGGGCTCCGCGCGGCACGGCCGGCAGAACGACGCGGTAAGTTTCCCGCGCCGCGAAGTCCGCGCCCCCGGAAGCGGTCAGCTCAAGCGTGACTAAGACCGCGTCCGCGCCCTCGGTTTTTATCACCGCCACCGCGTCCCGATCCGGCAGCCAGCAGGCCGCGACAGCCCGCTCCCGCAACGGCTGCGGCTGCGGCGTCCCCAGCCGAAAGACGCGCAATTCGCCTGCGCTCAAGGCGGACAAATAGCGGCCGCTATGCGATAATTGCAGATCGTCGGCGGCGGCAAACGGGAGCGGCAAAACAAACGAACGATCGCTTGCGGGACCGGGCAAAAGCCATTGCCGCGCCTGCGCGTCCAAAGCCAGCCATAATATCCCCTGGCAAAAACAAATGCCCAAAAGCCAGATCAGCCAGGTTTTTCGGGAATGCCGCCCGCCGCCGGGTCTCATCGCCCTAATCCGCCGCCGGCAGCACCAGCCAGGCCGTCGGCTGATAGCGCTCGCCAAACAGGTTCCAGAGGCGACTAATCACTCGGCCGCCGTAAACCATTTCCGCCGAGGAGCCGCCGTCCAGGTTGGCCGCCTGCACCGCCCCGTACTCCAGAAAAACGTTCATCAGATCGCGCAAGGTGGCGCCCATGCTCCAGCCCGGCTGCCGGCCGTCCAGCACCGCGAAAATGATCGTCCCGTCCGCCGTCTGGCCGATGCCGGCGCGGGGCGCCATCCCCCAGCCGCCGTCTCCCGCGATCAGCGCCTGTCCGTCCCGCACCAGAAACGGGGAAAAAGTGACCGCCTGCTGTATGCCTCGTTCCAAGGCCTGTGCCGCGGTCATTTCCGCCAGCACCAGCTTCCCGGCCGCGTCGAGACCGATAAACGCCGCGCCCGCCGCGCCCGCCGTATCGCTTACCACGCGGCCGTCGGCGATAACGACGCCGTCGGCCCGTATACCGCCGTCCGGGGCCGGAATGTAGCCGCCGGCGTTTACAGCCGCCAGCGCTCCGTATTCCGCCGCGAGAAGCGTCAGCACTTGCCCGGAGGGCTCCGCCGCGGCCAAGCGCACGCTGCCCGGGTCGCTGACCAGCATGACCAGCCCCCGGAATGAGCGCCCGCTCACCTTTTCGATCCGCAGCCCGTTGGCCTCGTCCCGGTAGACGTTTTCCTGCTCCGTCAGCACCGGCGCCGCGCTCACCGGGCCCGCGCCGTAAGACGCGGCGATCTCCAGGGCTTTTTCCCGCGACAAAAAAAACTCCGCCGCCTGCGGATGACGGGAAGTCAGTATCGAGCCGACAGCCAGCGTTTTCACCTCCGCAAAAGGCCCGTAAAAGAGAATAAACGGCCCCGTCACGATAAAAACCGCCGCGTTCAACAGGAAAAACAGAACCGCCCGGCGCGCGCGGCTCCGTCTCACGCCGAACCCTCCCCTACCCGCTCCCGCTCCGCGCTCAGCCGCACCCGAATGTCCTGAGCCGTGGTGAGGCGGAATTGGCGGCAGAGCTGTGACAGGCGGGAAACAGTCCGATCCCCCAGATGTTCCTCTATTTCGGACAGCATCAGATTTGTCGTGACCACGGTCGGCAGCCGCTCGTTCAGCCGGTAGTTCAGAATGGTGTAAATGCGGTTGCGCACCCATTCCGTATAATTATGCGCGCCCAGGTCGTCCAAAATCAGCACGGGCACGGAACGGGCCAAATCCAGAATATCCTGTTCCCGGGTTTTGCTGTCCTCATCAAAGGAGGCGCGGAGCTGGTCGAGCAGGTCCGGCATGATGAGAAAAAGCACCCGGTCGATGATCTCGTTGGCGACGCAGGCGGCGAGGAAAGTTTTGCCGGTGCCGACGGCGCCCGTGAGCATTATGCCGACGGCGGCCGGGTCGGTCAGCGCCTGAGCGGCAAAATCGCGCGCGGCCTGAAAAGCTTTGCGGGCGCGCGTCAAATGCTCGCCCGTATAAAAATCGAAGCGAAAACCCTCAAACCGGCAGGCTCGCATGGCCTTGGGCAGACCGGCCCGCTGAAAGGCCAGCTCCGCCCGTTTTTGCTCCATACAGACGCAGGGGACGGCCGTGTCTCCCCGCAATATGATGCCCCGCCCGCCGCAGCGCGGACAAACCGCGTCCGGCGCCTGATAATTCCCGTCGTATTCCGCCATTCGCTGACCATTCCTCTTCCCGGCAAACCGCCACATTGTCAGTTCAGGTATAAGTCGTCATATTTGTTCAGATCCGCCGCTTTTTTGCCTGTCCGCCGCTTTTTCCCGCCGCTGTTAGCCTGGCGGAAGCGCTCGTCTTCCGCCTCGATTTCGGCCGCGGTGCGCAGACCCTTTTTTTCCCATTCCCGTAAAATGCTGTCCAAATATCTGAAAACGCGCGTCCCGCCTTCCACGCCCTTGCGCAGCGCCAGGCGCAGCATTTCCTCGGAATAACCGTCTGAC
>JAISEW010000077.1 GCA_031263945.1 Gracilibacteraceae bacterium
TTTCCACGCAAGCAGTATACCATAATATCATGAGCAATTCCACGAAAATATTCAAGCCGGGCGTAGTTATAAATCATAGGGTTGCACTTCAGAGCCGTCATTGCGAGCGAAGCAATCCAGACCCGCGTTTACGCCCCAACTCCCGTCATTCCGGGCTTGTCTCGGAATCCATGCCCGTCACGATATATTGTGATGCCGCCAGCGATAAGGGCGGCGGACGGCCTTGTAGGACGGCGTCCCGACGTCCCGGCGCCTGCCCCAATACACGGAACGCCGTCCCCTACGAATACGGTTATACCGGCATCTCGGCTTTATGCCGAATCCCCACAAATTTGCCATGCACCCATCCAAGCCTCTCTGCGATCAGACGCTGCCACGGGAAAGACGGGTTTTGGGCACCTTAGGAATTGCAACTAAATAAAATGGACACCTGACTGTTGTTTCACGCCCAGTCGCGTTGTTGGAACCCGCTGATACTTCAGGTATTGTGGTTGCGTCGCATTGTCGAGACGCGAAATCCCTGCGTTGCCTGTCCACATTATTTGGTGACAGTCCCTTATTATCAACATGTAAATATACATGTTGATAGAACTGCCATAAACCTATTATTAGCATGATAAAAGTAGTGAAATAGTTATATTATTAACATGCAAATATATACACGAATAGCGTGTATAAAGTGTGAATATTTTCAGATTATTATAGTCCGCTTAAGCTACCCAGTATCAGCGCCAGCTGATTGTCGGAATGACAGGGGGTTCGCGGCACCGTGCGCTCCGACATTGTGCGAACTGCGCAAAATGTTCCACGTAGAACATTTTGCGGTTGCTGTTCAGAGACATATTATTCGTCATTGTCGAGGAATCCGGAATTACGAAACGAGAACACGGGGGGAAATCGCAGGGGGCGATGCCAATCGCCCCGTTCCCGCGATGGCGCCGCGCCACGCAAATGGATGGAACAGGAATCACGGGCGGATTGCCATCCGCCCCTACGGAAATCCGTTTCAAATATGGCGCGGGGCGGGTCGCAACCAGCCCTTACCCACAAATTTGTCATGCACTCCTTTTGGGGATTGCGCTCAAATGTTCCACATAGAACATTGCGAAAAAGAATTTTATAAAAATCGTTGTTCAGCGTTTCTTTTCTCTAAAATTAATGTATAATAGAATCAGCAATATTCATGGAGTGGAGATGGCGCTTTGGGTCGAATAATTACGATAGCAAACCAAAAGGGCGGGGTAGCGAAGACGACGACGGCTGTGAATCTGTCCGCTGCTCTGGCTGAAAAGGGCCGCAGCGTCCTGCTCGTCGATTTTGATCCCCAGGGCAACGCTACCAGCGGGTGCGGGATCGTCAAACAGCGCCTTAGCCGCTGCGTCTACAATGTGCTAATCGGCGGCGAACCTCTGGACAGCGTTTTGCTGGAAACGGAGCAGCGCTGCCTGAAAGTGGCGCCGGCGCGGATCGAGCTTGCCGGAGCGGAAATCGAACTGGTGGGGATGGAAAACCGGGAGAATCGCCTGAAAAACGCTCTCGCCGCCTACCGGGACAAGTATGACTTCATTTTCATCGACTGCCCGCCGTCTTTGGGCCTGCTGACTCTGAACGCGCTCTGCGCGGCCACGGATGTACTGATACCCATCCAGTGCGAATATTACGCTCTGGAAGGCCTGAGCCTTCTCGTCAGCACGCTTGATCGCGTCCGGAGGACCATGAACACCCGTTTGCAGATCTTCGGGGTGCTGATGACGATGTTTGACGCGCGCACAAATCTGGGCAATCAGGTGATCGAGGAAGTGAGGACTTATTTTAAGGAAAAAATGTTTCAGACGATCATCCCGCGCAACGTGCGGCTAAGCGAGGCGCCGAGTTTCGGCCAGCCTATTGTGCTGTACGACGGCAAATCCCGCGGCGCGGAGGTGTACAGAGAATTGGCGAAGGAGGTTTTGGAGCGTGCCTAAACAGACGAGGTCCGGGCGGAGCGCGCTGGGAAGAGGCCTGGAGGCTTTGATGCCGGAACAGACGCCGGAACATGAAATCAGGGAGATCCCGCTGCGGGAGATCAGGTCCAATCCCGCGCAGCCGCGCCAGGAGTTTGATCCGCAAAAACTCCGGGAACTGGCTGATTCCATCCGGACCTACGGGCTGATCCAGCCGATAGTGGTCAAAGCCGTGGACGGCGGTTATCTCCTCATAGCCGGCGAGCGGCGCTGCCGGGCCTGCAAATTGCTGGATCATGAGTTGATCAAATCCATAGTCGTTCAATGCGGCGATCAGGAAATGACGGAAATGGCCATCGTGGAAAACGTGCAAAGAGCCGATCTGCTGCCAACGGAAGAGGGAGCGGCTTATCTCCGTTTGATGGAGGAATACGGGCTGACCCAGGAGCAGGTGGCGCAAAGGGTGGGGAAGGCGCGCTCGACCGTCGCTAATCTGCTGCGCATCATTCAGTTGCCGGTCCCGGTCATTTCACTTTTGAATACGGGCGAGCTAACCTCCGGGCACGCCAAGGCGCTGCTCTCGCTGCCGGAGCAGGCGGCGCAGGAGGGGATGGCGGCGCGCGTGGCGGCGGAAGGCTGGTCGGTGCGCGAGACCGAGGAGCGAGTGGCTTCTTTGCGCCGGGAAACCGAGGAAAAAAACGAGGCGCTCCCCGGCAAGAAAGCGGTTCCCCGGCGTTTGCGCGGCAAATCACCCGGCCTGGCGCATTTGGCCGACGAGCTGCAAAAATCCCTGCAAACCCGTGTTTATGTCAGGGGAAATGAAACCAAGGGCCGCATTGAGATCCATTACTATTCTATGGAGGAATTAAACCGGCTGCTGGAACTGTGGCAAGTGGACGTCGGGTAGAGAAGCATCCGGATACTCTAAATACTCAGAAGTGAAACGGAGAGAAAAGGAATCATGTGGGGAATCAAGATAGAAATAGCGCTGATCATAGTTTGCGTCCTGCTTTTGCTAACGATGACCGCGGTGGCGCTTCTCTGGCGGAATTATGTTAAATTTAAAAGAGCTTATGTATCGCTGGAAAAATTCATGTCCGGGGTTTCGCTGGACGAACTGCTAAAAGCAAATCTGCGCCAGACGGGGGAAGTCCAATCGGAACTGGCCGCCCACGCCGCCCGCCTCGGCCGCTTGGAAGCCAAGGCCCGAAGCAGCAAAGACAGCGTACAGCTGGTCCGTTTCAATTCCACGGAAAAAATGGGAGCGGAACTGAGTTTCGCCCTGACCTTCCTCGATCAGGAGGGCAGCGGCGTTCTGCTCACGAGTATCCAATCTGTCGAGGAATGCCGCGTGTATGTGCGCAGCATCGAAAAAGGGGGCGCCAAAACGCGCCTTTTAGCGGAAGAACAGCAGGCGGTGCAAAAAGCGTTGAGCGGCCTGCGGGTGTAGTTCCAGTACCGCGACGCCGTCGTGTCGGAACTATACTCTCGGCAAATACTCAAATCGGCGCCTGACGGGAGATGAGAACATCTGGCTCACACAGAAGATGATGGCTAGCCGAGCAGCACGCCCTGACCGAGTTCGAGAAATATCGCGTCGTACAAGACAAGCTGTTTGAGAGCGATTACGGCAGGTTTGCCGCTCAGTTGAACAGCGTAAAACGAATGCCGGGGAAGTTTTAACAAATGCTGAATTGTTTATACGTCCTCGCCGGCGGCGGGCTGGGATCGCTGGCGCGTTATTTGTCCACCCAGCTCATAAATTCTTCCGCCGCCGCCAAATTTCCTTTCGGCACTCTTTTTGTCAATTGTGCCGGGGCTTTGATCATAGGGTTTTTAATAAATATTTTCGACATATTTTCCTTGAAAATCGGCTGGAAATTATTCCTGATCACCGGTTTTTTGGGCGGTTATACGACTTTTTCGGCATATTCCCTGGAAACTGTGCAATTTTTCATGAGCGGCAATATCAAATACGCCGTTATAAATATATTTTCCAACAATATTTTGTGCATATTGTTCGTATTGCTGGGGATATGGCTGAATAAGTCGATATTCGTGAAATAATAGAAATGATACTTAATTCACACCCGTTCCATTTTGTCGGCGAATTCGACCGCGCTGCGATAGGCCGCAAGATACCGACGATTTATCGATTCTCCCGACAGTTCGCAGTCAAGCTTATATAACGCCTCGCCGCTGCGGCTGAACAAGTCCTCCAAACAGTGTACGCCTAATGCCGTAAGGCGTTTCTTCGTGGCAGCGCCGACTTTCGGCGCTTTCCGCACATCGGTGATCTTTCGCGTTTCGCGGCGAGGTTTGCGGATCAATTGTTCAATCACACCCTCGGATCCGACTTTCGCTTGGAGTTTGATGATCTTTCCCAGTTTTTTTCCGAGAATCCGGATCTCCGGCGTAAGGTCGATTTTCCTGTCGTATATGTAATAGATCACGAGTGAATTTCTGTACTCCTCACGAATTGCCGTGACATGGATGCTTCCGCTGTTTTCGAGTATTTCACGGATAAACGCGTCGCGGTCGTGTTTCATCTTTAAAGTCTGGGTTCCGTTAATTTTAATTTTTAACCGATTATCTTTCTTTGTTTGCTTGGCTATTTCGAGGTTCTGCCAATATTCCCGCCCCATCTTGTCCAAAAACGGGCATTCCTTCACTATACAGTTATGTGATTTAACAAGGTTCTTTGTCAAAAAGCCGCGATGCGTACGCAAATGACAACGAGCAATGATTTTGTCGTCGTTCGCATAATTCCCGTCAATCAGTCGCTTTGATAATTGCTCAACCATAGCAGTCCTCGTCGAAGCCACCTAATAAGGATTTTATCCCATTATATCATAATTATGTAAAAGTGCAAGCGTAAATTATTTTTGATCATTCAGTGTATTGTGACAATTGTGGAGGAAACAAAATAATGAGTTACACAAAAATGAACAAAGAGATTGAAAAATATCTAAAAGAAAATAATCTTCCTTGGCGCGGGAAAGAATCTGATACAAAGGAGTTAAATAGGCGGCCGCCATTCTTTTAAATCTAAAGTGACGTTCGTGAAACCGAAACCTTGCAGGGCGCAGGCGATCGTATCCCGGACGTTGCTTTCCGTGAACCGCTCAAAAGAAGCCGTGTCCAGCTGGATGCGCGCTATATCACCGTGAATGGAGACGCGGGCCTGCTGAAATCCGAGGTTTATCAGCAGCTGTTCCGCGAAATCGACCATGCGCAGTTTTTCGCGCGTGACGGACTCCCCGTACGGGAAGCGGGTCGCCAGGCAGGAATAGGAAGGCTTGTCCCAGTCCGGCAGCTCGATATGCCGGGCCAGGACGCGGACGTCCGCTTTGGTCAGGCCGGCTTCGCGCAAAGGGCTGCGCACGCCTTTTTCCGCGACCACCCGGAACCCGTGCCGGTGTTCGGAATCAGCGTCGGCGCCGGTCCCCTCGATCACATACCGGATCCCGCGGGCGTTGGCCAGCTCCCACATCTGGGTGAACTGGCAGACGCGGCAGAGGTAGCAGCGGTCGGGCCTATTGGCGGCAAAACCGCCCAAGGCGAGCTCATCCGTCTCGCAGTAAATGAGAGGGATTTTTTCCGCGGCGCAAAAATCGTACGCCTCGCGCTGTTCGCGCTCCGGGTGCAGGGGCGAGCGGGAAGTCACGGCCAACACGCCGTCCCCGAGGAGTTCATGCGCGGTCTTCAGCAAAAAAGTGGAGTCCACGCCGCCGGAATAAGCCACGAGGGCGCTGCCCATCCCGGCGATATTATCCCGCAGGAGAGAATATTTTGTTTGCAGTGAGGAGGAAATATTCATGCCGCAGGCAACTCCTTCCGTGAAAAACTTATAAAATCGTGCCCCCGCCGAGTACCGTCTCGTCTTCATAAAACACGGCGGCCTGTCCCGGCGCGGGCGCCCGGCGCGGCGCGTCAAACACGACATGGACGGTGGCGGGGCCTGTCTGTTCGACGACGGCGGGGCTGGCGTCCTGGCTGTAGCGGATTTTGACCGCGGCCCGGCGCGGGCGCTCCAGCCGCTCGACGGCGATAAAATTCACGTCGCCCACGTCGATCTCCTTGCGGTGAAGGTCGCCGGCGCCGCCCAAACTCACGGTATTGGCCCCGGCGTCTTTCGCGCGGACGTAAAGCGGTTCGGGCCAGGCGATCCCCAGTCCCCGGCGCTGGCCGACGGTGTAGCGGATGATCCCCCGGTGGCGGCCGAGCCGGACGCCATCCGGCCCGAGGAACCAGCCGGGCGGCGAGGGGGCGCCGGTGTGGTTTTCGATGAAAGCGGCGTAATCCCCGTCCGGGACAAAACAGATATCCTGGCTCTCCGGGCGGCTGGCGTTCGGCAAGCGGTTTTCGGCGGCGATCCGCCGGGTTTCGCTTTTGGTCAGGGGGCCGAGGGGCAGGAGCGTGTGCGCGAGTTCTTCCTGCGTCAAGGCGTAGAGGACGTAACTCTGGTCTTTGCGCGGATCGGCGGCCTTTTGCAACAGATAGCGCCCGCCGGGGCCGCGGCTGATGGCGGCGTAGTGGCCGGTGGCGATATAGTCCGTCCCCATTTCCCTGGCCCGCTGCCACAGGCGGGGAAATTTGACGCGGCGGTTGCAGTCAATACAGGGGTTGGGGGTCAGGCCGGCCGTGTAGGCGCGGACAAAAGGCTCGATAACATGGCGTTCAAACAAAGAAGTAAAGTTGAAAACATAGTGGGGGATGCCCAAGGTGCGCGCCGCTGCCCGGGCGTCCTCCGCGGCCGCCAGCGAGCAGCAGGCGTCTTCCGCCGGAGGGCGGTCGGCATCGGAGTGAAACAGTTTCAATGTGGCCCCGGCGCAGTCATAGCCCGCCTGCGTCAGGAGGGCCGCCGCCACGGAACTGTCCACGCCGCCGCTCATGGCGACCAGAACCTTCTCTTTCATAGCCGTATTATACCGCTTTTTACGGCGATTGTAAACGGGAAACTGAGAAACAGCTGATATAAATCCGGTCCCTCCGTCGTTTAAAATTTGTCGTCCCAATTCGTAAATATACCCTTGAATTCACCGCTTTTTTCTGATATGCTATGTTCACCTGACATTGAATACTCAGACATCTCCGCTGCTCTGGCAAAACCGGGCGACGGGCCACTCTCCCTCACTTCAAACATAGGATCCACCGCGCTGTCATTATAAAACTGGGAGGAAGCAGGATATGAGAAAATTTTTGGTATGTCTCCTGACGCTGCTCATGCTGATCCAACCGGGTTTCACCGGCTTCCTCCCCGCGCCCGCCGCTCTGCGGGCCGAAGAACCGAGTGGTGGGCCAGGCGATCCTATCCCCTTCGTCTACGGCGATGAGAACGCCGCGAGTCTGGCTGCGCGGGAAAGCAAATATTTCACCTTCACCCCGGATGTTACCGGAACGTATGTTTTTTCCAGCTCAGGCGCCACGGGCGCGCCGGAAATTTCGCTCCGTAAAGACGAGCAGGGGTCTTATGTCATCGCCAGTGATAAAAACGGTCGGGGCAATAATTTTTATCTGCCCGTCACCCTCGCGGCCGGCGAGCTTTACTCTATCACTCTGTCCGCCGCCGCGGAGGCGCGGTTCAGCTTCAGCGCCTTCCGCACCGCCGACGATCACGCCAATCAGTCCGATCTGGCCTCACCCTTTTCCTTTGAGAGCGGGGCTGCCGGCTGGCTGGAATACGCGGGAGACGTCGACGCCTTCACGCTGACGCCGCTGCGCGCGATCACGGCCACACTCAGCGCCGATACCGCCGCGGCCTATAAGCTCACGGTGGACGGGAGAGATTTGGGCGCCCCGCCATATCAGATCACCATGTACGCCGGATCTTCTTACGATATCACTATCACGGATACTTCGAACCAAGCCGATAATTTCCAGCCCCGGCCCTATACTTTGCGGCTGGATCCTCTGGCTGACGCCGGCAGCAGTGAGGACGCGGCGGAGCCGCTGACGGCGAACATCTCCCAGGCCGGGCGGATCGACTATGGGGGCGATCGGGACTGTTACTCATTCATATCTCCGATGGCGGACGGCTTATACCTCCTGAGTGTAGATGGGCCGGCGGATATTCGCTATGACTTCACATATACCGCCAGAGCCCCGCTCAGCGCCGGAGACGCGGAGCTGCTTGAAATCGGCAGCGACTGGCCCGCCTATTTCTATATATCCGGGAACGCCGGCAGCGAATATACCGTCCTTTTGACTCCACAGCCAGACGACTACATGAATCTGGAAGTTTATTACGCCGCGGCGCTGGCGGCGGGGGATGAGATCACCGGCGCTTTGGAATACGAAGGCGATATAGACGCTTTTTGCTTCGACATAACGGAGCCGGGGTATTACTCGCTGACGACCACCGGACTGAGCGAGCCGCAAGGCGTTTGGTTTAACGACGAACAACTGCCCGGCGCGGGATTTTCCGAGCGTTTTCTTGGATCCGGCACATACTATATTAGCGTAAAAGCGGTCGGGGTCACTGGCGCTTACACACTGACGATTCAAAAAGAAGACTTGCCTCTGCCGCCTGACCCGGAAGGCAATACGGCGGCGGAAGCCATGCCCCTGCCGGAGCCTTTCTCTTACAGCGGGGCGCTGGACTATGCCGGCGACCGGGATTGGTTTGTGTTCACCACAGGCGAGCAGGAATTGTACAAAGTCACTTTGAACGGACCTTACGGAGCCTGGTTGACCATCCGAACGGAAGACGGCCGTGTTCATTATGATCTGAGAGAGGATAAAGACATTCTGCTGGCGCCGAATACCGTTTACTATATTCTCGCGGATTCTTACCGATACTATACGGATTCATACAGCTTCAGTTTGACAGTCGTAGACTACGACGCCCCGGTCTGGGAGGACGCGGGGGGAAACGCTCTGCGCTTTGCGGGAATTTCCGGCACGGGAGATGAGTATGCCGGATTCACGGCCCCGGTCAGCGGCTGTTATACCTTCAGCCTGACGGGCGAAGGTCTGACATTGAGTTGGCCTGATCTTCCAGTGTATTATGATGATGAAACGGAACTCAACTACTTCTTGGCGCAGGGGCAAAAAACCCTGCTGATCGTAATGAATGAATCGTCCCAGCCCAGTCCTTTTACCCTGACCGCCGAATGGATCGAGGACGACTATCCCGGCGCTGAAAATTGGTGGCAGGCCCCGCTGATGGATTTGGACGCGAGCTACACGATGCGCTGCGATTTTGAATACAATTTTGTATACGACAGTGAAGACGGATTGAAACTGCCGTCTGGCCTCAGCGGTCTCTATACCTTCATTGCGGAAGGCGTTTACTTGATCATTGCCTATGAAGAAGACGGCCAGTTGGACACATTTGACATTGTTGAGGGCTACGGTTCAGTGAGCGTGGATTTCCAGCCGGATAAACAATACTATGTCGCCGTTTTTCATGAGGGGGAAGTCGGCGCAACCGTCACTTTGCGGGCGCTGGCCGGCGGCGACGACTATCCGAATGGTATAGACGATTATATTGAAAGCCAAACCCTGACCATGACAGCAGCCGGCGAGATCGAATACGCAGGCGACGCGGACGTTCTGGGTTTCCGGCCGTTTTTCGGCCCGGTCCGCTTCAGCGTGAGCGCCGAGCGGCCGCTCAAGGCGGAAATTTTTACCACGGGTGACTATTACGCGACGGTGCGGCTGGCGGAAGCGAGCGGAACAGAAATCGACTTCCCCTATATATTTAGTCCTGCCAATCCTGATTTATGGCAATATCAGCAGGGAAACTATTACCTGCGGCTGACAGCTACGGAGGCCGGCGAGACGGGTATAGCCTACACGATTACGGCGGCGCAGCTGGACGATTATGGCGATGATTTTGCCGACGCCAGAGCGGCGGAGCTGGAGCAGCCCCTGACGGGCGGCATCGGCTTTGCTGGCGACATGGACGTGTTCCGCTTCACCCCGCTTATCACGGCGGCTTATAATTTCGACTTCGGCTCAGGCGGAGCGGACCTGGAGTGGACGCTTTGCGACCTGACCGGCGCCGAACTTCTCTCTGGCAGCGGCCCCGGATTCGCCCGGACGCTGAAAGCCTTCGCCCCCTATTACCTGCGCCTCAGCGGCGGGAGTGAGACGGATTACGCCCTGACCGTCAGCTACGCACCCCTGGACGACTACGGCAACGGGCCGGCTGACGCCTATGCTCTGGCGGAAGGGGCGCTGAACGGCGTCATCGACTACAACAATGATCTGGATTATTTTTCCATCACGCCGCTGGAAACCGCGCATTACAGCCTGAGCGGCAGCGGGCTGTACGCTCTGATCGCGGAGATCACCGCGGCGGACGGCGCGGTGATCTCCGCTTCTACCGGGGAAGAATTTTCGGTCCGGACGAAATTCCAGGGCGGGCAGACCTATTATTTCTCCTTGCGGGCCGCCTACCGTGACCGGCTCGGCTCCTATTCCTTCACTCTCACGCGTCTGGAGGACGAAGCGG
>JAISEW010000253.1 GCA_031263945.1 Gracilibacteraceae bacterium
TGTGATTGGCTCATTGTGATCTTGTCCTTTTCCATGTACCCATCATACTCCATTTTGAGAGAGAGGGGACATATTCCCTTGATAGTTTACAGGGTGACAATATCACTTGATAAACACACTAAGCGGATAATTGGTGTTGACAGAGCAGGCGGGGCGCGATAGAATATAATAAGCTGACAGGGGGAGACTGGCGATTGAAAAAAAAGATATTGGTGATCGACGACAGCGTTTTTTTTCGCTCACAATTGTGCCGCATCATGAAAGAAGCGGAATATGATGTGCTGGAAGCCGCCGGCGGGCGGGACGGTCTGGAGCAGACTGACCGGGAACGCCCCGATCTCGTGCTTCTGGATATTATCATGCCTCCGCCGGACGGCTTTGAGGTGTGTCGTATTCTGCGCGACCGGGAGAGGCATAACCTGATGCCTATTATTTTGGTCACCTCCAACGCCAATCTGGAAGAAAAACTGACCGGTCTGGAACTGGGCGCGGACGACTACATAACTAAACCTTTTAACGAGCGGGAACTCCTGAGCCGCGTGCGCAACACTCTGCGGCGCGTGGCCCGCAACCGGTCGGCCAATCCGCTGACGGGACTGTCCGGCAACGTGGAGATCAAGGATGAGATAAACCGCCGCATCGCGCTGGAAAGCAAGTTCGCGGTCATATATATCGACATTGATAATTTCAAGCCTTTCAACGATATCTACGGATTTATGCGGGGCGACATGGCTATCAAACTCATGGCGGAGATTCTGAGATCTCTGGCGGGGCCGGATGATTTCATCGGCCATATCGGCGGCGACGATTTTGTGATCATCACCGAGCCGGACGACGCGAGCGCGCTGTGTGAAGAATGTATCCGCCGGTTTGATGAAAAAATCGCTTCACTGTATGATCAGGCGCATCTGGAGCAGGGGTTTATTTCCACGACCAACCGCAAGGGCCAGCCGGAAATATTCCCTATTTCCACTTTGTCGCTCAGCGTTGTTTCCAATACGCACCGCAGTTTTTCCAATGAGTTGGAAATCGCCGACGTCGCTTCGGAGTTGAAGCATAAACTGAAGCAAATGTCTGGCAGTAACTATTTGATCGATAAGAGGAAATCGTTTTCTTAAACAAAGGGGTGGAAAATAATGGGTATTATTAAAGCGGCAATCGGTTCCGTGAGCGGAGTTCTGGCTGATCAGTGGAAGGATTTTTTCAGCTGTGACGCCCTGAGCGCCGATGTTCTGGCGGCGAAGGGGCAAAAACGCGTCTCCAGGCGTTCTTCTAACACCCGGGGCGAGGACAATATCATCACCGCCGGTTCCGGTATCGCCGTCGCGGACGGGCAGTGCATGATCATAGTCGATCAGGGCAAAGTGGCCGACGTCTGCGCCGAACCAGGCGAATATATTTATGACGCCTCGTCGGAACCGGCTCTTTTCTGCGGCGATTTGCGGGCGGGGATCGACGCTTCCCTGAAAAACATCAAGGCCCGTTTCGCCATGGGCGGCAGCCCGGGCAAGGACCAGCGCGTTTATTATTTCAACCTGAAGGAGATTATCGGCAATAAATACGGCACGCCGAATCCTCTGCCTTTTCGCGTGGTGGACGCGAACATCGGCTTGGACATCGATATCGCTATCCGGCTGCACGGGGAATATTCCTATAAACTCGTCGATCCGATCCTTTTTTATACCAACGTCTGCGGCAATGTGGAACACACATATCACCGCGGTCAGCTGGACAGCATGCTGAAAACGGAATTGCTCACCGCTCTCCAACCGGCTTTCGCCAAGGTTTCCGAATTGGGGATCCGCTACAGCGCGCTGCCGGGGCATACGGCGGAATTTGCCCAGGCGCTGAACGAGGTCCTCTCGCCCAAATGGACGCAGCTGCGCGGGATAGCCATCGCTTCCATCGGCGTCAACTCGGTTTCAGCCTCCGAAGAAGACGAGAACATGATCAAACAGCTGCAAAAGAGCGCGGTGATGCGCGACCCGGGTATGGCGGCCGCGGCGCTGGTCGGGGCGCAGGCGGACGCGATGCGGGCGGCGGCGGCCAATAAACAGGGAGCGATGACCGGTTTTATGGGGCTCGGCATGGCTCAGCAGGCCGGCGGCGCGAACGCGGGGGAGATGTTCGCTCTCCAGCAGAAACAGCAGCAACAGCAACAACAACAACAGCAACAGCAGCAGTCCCGTCAGGCGGCGGCCGGGGCGGGATCTTCGGACGCCTCGAACTGGACATGCGCCTGCGGCGCGGCAAATAAGGGCAATTTTTGCGCGGATTGCGGCAAGCCTCGGCCGGCGGCGAATATCCGCTGCGACAAATGCGGCTGGGCGCCGGAACCCGGCGGCAAGACCCCGAAATTCTGCCCGGAGTGCGGCGACCCTTTTTAAGTGACATTGATTCTGGGTATTTAGAGGCGCCATGAGGAACAGCTATGCCTGACGTTTTGGAGTATAAATGCCCCAGTTGCGGCGCGCCGCTCGTTTTTGACAGTGACAGCCAGTATATGCGCTGCGGTCATTGTGACAGCCGCTTTGAGACGGCTGTTCTGCAAGAATATGAAAAATCCAGATTCGGCGACGCGGACTGCGAGTGGGAGAGTTACGGCCGTGATTCCGGCAGCGGCGATTGGCAGGCCGGGGAATGGGAAAAACTGCGGCTGGCCGTCTGCCCTTCCTGCGGCGGGGAATTGATCGGGGACGCCGTGACTATCGCCGCCGAGTGTCCGTATTGCGACAATGTGATGATTTTGCGCGAATCGGTGGAAGGACGTCTGCGTCCGGATCTGGTCGTCCCGTTTCAGTTGGACAAAGAAACGGCTGTGGCGGCCCTGAAAAAATTCTATCAGCGAAAACCGCTGCTGCCGCGTTTATTCAAAGAACAAAACCATATAGAGCGCGTCAGAGGCGTTTATGTTCCTTTCTGGCTTTTTGACTGCGACACGAGCGCGCGCATATCCTATAAGGCGACGCGCGTGTCCTCGCGCAGCGACTCCCGGTACAATTATACCACGACGAGACATTATCACGTTCTGCGCGCCGGAGACGCCGGGTTTGCCCAGGTGCCGGTCGACGGCTCCGCCAAGATGGACGACGCCTTGATGGAAGCGCTGGAACCGTATGATTACCGGCAAAGCCAGCCTTTTTCCACTACATACCTGTCCGGGTTTCTCGCCGACCGCTATGACGTGGACGCGGCCGCCAGCGAAAAACGCGCGAACGAACGCATCCGCGCCAGCGTCCGCTCGCTGTTTGACGATACCGTGCGCAGCCGCGGCTACAGCTCTTACCATGTTGATTCCGTCAATATCCGGCTGAAAAACGGCGCCATCCGCTACGCCCTGTTGCCGGTCTGGCTGCTGAACACTAAATACAGGGGCAATGATTATTTGTTCGCGATGAACGGGCAAACAGGCAAATTCGTCGGCCGGCTGCCCGTGGCCTGGGGGAAGTTCTGGGGCTGGTTTTTCGGTATTTTTCTCGGTCTTAGCGGCGTGGGCGCAGCTGTCGCCTGGCTGGCCGCCGGAGGTGTGTAAATGCGAAGTTTGAGTGATTTCACTTTCAGCGGCGAGCTCCTTTTGCTCATAGGCGCCGGCGCTTTCGCGATTGCCTTGACGGCGGTGCTCGTCATGAAAGCGGGCATGAACCGGGCGCGCCCGCAAAATTCGGCGCATGAATATGTGAAATCCGGCAGTTTCATCGTCAGGGAAACGAAAGATATCTACCTCTACGAAACCACAACGAAAACGCCCCGGCCGCGTTCGTCTTCCGGCACAGGCGGCGGGCGCGCGGGAGGCGGCCGGCCCGGCGGCGGAGTTCGGACGGGCGGCTCGCGCGGGCACGGTAAGAGGGGACGTTAATGGGTATCAATTGTTGTAGCCGAATATCCTAATCAGTTGTTTCCGTGAATAATGGTAGGCGCTGATAGGCATATTGCGCAAATCCATGGTGTTGGAGCAGATAAGATAATCGACGGTCCGACCGTCCGCGTCTTTGACCACCTCGGATATGACGACGATATGCCGCCAGGCGCCTTCCTCACTGCCCAGCAGGATCAGATCACCCAGCTGACCGGTCAAAAACGGCGCTTTGGCGTCGGCGACCAGACCATGTCCGGTGTTGCTCAGCGCGTAGCTCAAAAAACCCTCGACGCCCGCCCAGGAGACGGAACGCCCGCTGGCGGACTGCGCGCTGTTAGGCGTGGGGCCGTACCATTTCCACTGGCTGGTCCCGGTATGATCCATGGGGATGCCGCCGGCCAACAGGATTTGCGAGGTATAATTGGCGCAGTTGCCGCCGTAGCTGCTGTAGTCCGGCCAATCAGCGTTGCGGCTCCCGACCCATTTTTTGGCGTACGCCGCCGCCGCTTCCCGGTTATAATCGTGTTCCCAGCGGAAAGAGCCGGCGGGCGCCGTCTGTTCACGCAGCGCGGCGGCGCTCAGAACGTGAGCGTTGACGACCCGGTCGCGCTGCGCGTCAAGCGCCGTCGCTATATCGCCGCTAACGTCGCTGCCGCCGCCGCGCAGCAGGGAAGCCATACTGCCCAATGCTACCCAGTTAGACGTGTCTATTTGCATATGGGAGTTTAATTTCCAGCCGCTGATCGTCTGGGTCAAGGTGAAGCGGTGGCGTATGTTAAAAGATTCGGAATCCACGCCGGGGAAGGCCCGGAAGCGCTGGACCGAGTTTTCCAAGGCGGAAAGCGACAAGTCCCCGTTTTCCTCGGCGGTCACATCGGTAACAGTCAGTTTGTAGGTATAGGAGTCCAGCGACAGATCGCTCGCCTGCGCCATCCGCAGCCCCACGGCGATCTGCCAGACGGTTTGCCGGGCCAGGGCCTGATCCCGCGCCCCAGCCGCGAACAAGGGCGAAGGGTCGGCGGCGTTCAGCGCCGCGAGGGATTCATAATACAGATACAGATAATCCAGCAGCAACTGCTCCTGCGCGGGATCTAAGCGCCGCGTCGCGTCGCTTCCATAGGCGATAAGGCCCGTGCCTTTGGGCTCCCGTTTCACCGCGGCCGGCGCGGGCGGGGGC
>JAISEW010000256.1 GCA_031263945.1 Gracilibacteraceae bacterium
AAAACCATCCGCAACAACCCAAACAGTCCCTTAAAGGAATTATAGATTTTAGGAGGGATCATCATGTCTGACATTCCCGTCGTCTATGTTATATCGGACGCTCTGGGGGAAACGGCCGAGCTGGTTTATAAAGCCGCCGCCGCCCAATTTGACCTGTCACACTCGGAATTCCGCCGCAATTCTTATGTGCAGACGGAAGCGCATATCGACGAGATCATAGACGAAGCCGCGTCGGTGGACGCCATCCTCATTTACACGATGGTGATGAATCCGCTGCGCGTCTATCTCGACCGGCGGGCGCGGGAAAAAAACCTCGTGGCCATCGATATCCTCAGCCCGCTCATCAGCGCCCTGAGTACCAAGCTCGGCATGGCGCCGCAAAGCGTGCCCAACATAACGCATCGCGTGGACGAACAGTATTTTCGCAAAATAGAGGCGGTGGAATTCGCCGTGAAATATGACGACGGCAAAGACCCGCGCGGCGCTCTTTACGCGGACGTCGTGCTGATCGGCGTGTCGCGCACCTCAAAAACCCCGCTCAGCATGTATCTGGCCCACAAGGGGGTCAAAACCGCCAACATTCCCCTTGTGCCGGAAGTGGCGCCGCCGCGGGAACTGTTTCTCGCCTCGCCGCAAAACGTCTTCGGTCTGGTGCTGAGTCCGGAAAAACTGAACTCCATCCGCAGCGAGCGCCTCAAATCCATGGGCATGGACATGTCGTCCAACTACGCCAAATATAACCGCATCGTGGAAGAGCTGGAGTACGCGGAAAATACCATGAAACGCATCGGCTGCATGGTGATCGACACGACGAACAAGGCGGTGGAGGAAACAGCCGGCATCATCCTCCAAACCGTGTATAAACGGCAGGATATCAAAAAAACGTAAGCAAGTATTTTCAAATAGTTACCTATAAAACCATTTTTTACCATAGAAGGGATGAGCCGTATGACAAAAAAATATGTGTACCTGTTCCGGGAAGGCGGCAAGGGGATGCGCGACCTGCTCGGCGGCAAAGGGGCCAATCTGGCCGAAATGACCAATATCGGCCTGGACGTGCCTTTCGGTTTTACCATCACGACGGAAGTCTGCCGCGAATACTACGCCGGCGGGGAAAATTTCCCGCCCGAACTGTGGGAGCAAGTGCTGCCGGCGGTGGCCGACGTGGAAAACGCCATCGGCAAAAAATTCGGCGACGCGCGCAATCCGCTGCTCGTATCCGTCCGCTCCGGGGCGCCGGTTTCCATGCCGGGCATGATGGACACCATCCTGAATCTCGGCCTCAATGACGAAACGGTGGCCGGTCTGGCGCGGGCGACGGAAAACCCGCGTTTTGCCTATGACTGCTATCGCCGGTTTATCCAGATGTTCGGCGACGTGGTCCTGGGCATAGAGAGCTATCATTTTGAATATGTGCTGGACGATGTGAAAAAAGAGCGGGGCGCGGTGTACGATTCCGATCTGACGGCGGACAGCCTGAAAGAGGTGGTCGATAAGTTCAAGGGCATCATCCGGCGGGAAACCGGGCGGGATTTTCCGGCGGACCCCTACGACCAGCTGCGCGAGGCGACGACGGCCGTATTTCGTTCCTGGAATAATCAGCGGGCCAAGATATACCGCAAGGTGAACGGGATCCCGGACGACATCGGCACGGCCGTCAATGTGCAGAGCATGGTTTTTGGCAATATGGGCGCCGGCTCCGGCACGGGGGTCGTTTTTACGCGCAATCCCTCCACGGGGGAACGCGTGCTGTACGGGGAGTTCCTCATGAACGCGCAGGGCGAGGACGTGGTGGCCGGAATTCGCACGCCGAAGCCCATCAGCACGCTGAAAGACGAAAACCCGGCCGTATACGCCCGATTTACGGAGATAGCCGAACGTTTGGAAAAACATTATCGCGACATGCAGGACATCGAGTTCACTATCGAGGAAGGGCGGCTGTTCATCCTGCAGACCCGGAACGGCAAGTGTACGGCGGCGGCGGGCATCCGCATCGCGGTGGAGCTGTGCCGCGAGGGGCTGATCTCCAAAGAGGAAGCCGTGCGCAAAATCGACCCGGCTCAGCTCGATCAGTTATTGCACCGGCGCATCGACGACAGCGCCGAATTGGATATAATTGCCAAAGGCCTGCCGGCTTCTCCCGGGGCGGCGTCCGGTCAGGTGGTCTTTGACGCCGATATCGCCGAGCGGCGCGGCGACGACGGGGAAAAGATCATCCTCGTGCGGATGGAGACGACGCCGGACGATATTCACGGGGTGCTGGCCGCGCAAGGCATACTGACGAGCCGGGGCGGCATGACCAGCCACGCGGCGGTCGTCGCCAGACATATGGGCAAGCCGGCAGTTTGCGGGTGTGAAGCCTTGAAGATCTCTTACGCGGAACACAAATTTACGGTCGCGGGCGAGGTTTTTGCCGAAGGCGACGAGATCAGCATCGACGGGGCGACGGGGCGGGTCATGCGCGGGATCATCCCGATGGTCGATCCCGAACTGAGCGATGAGTTTTTGGCCATCCTGGAATGGGCGGACGACATCCGGACTATGAGCGTGATGGCTAACGCCGACACGCCGGCTGACGCGATGAAAGCGCGGTCTTTCGGGGCGGAGGGCATTGGGCTTTGCCGCACGGAACACATGTTCATGGATCAAAACCGCCTGCCTATCGTCCAGGAAATGATTTTGGCCAATGACGCGGCGGAGCGGGCGCCTTTTCTCGCCGAACTGCTCGTCATGCAGGAAGACGACTTTTACGGCATCCTGAAGGCGATGGCCGGTTTGCCGGTGACGATCCGCCTGCTCGATCCGCCGCTGCACGAATTTCTGCCCT
This sequence comes from Gracilibacteraceae bacterium, assembly GCA_031263945.1. Classification (GTDB taxonomy): domain Bacteria; phylum Bacillota; class Desulfitobacteriia; order Desulfitobacteriales; family Syntrophobotulaceae; genus JAIRRL01. The sequence continues at coordinate 2,828 of JAISEW010000256.1, forward strand.
CGATCGAGGACATGACGGAGGAAATATTGAAGCTGCGCCTGCGGGAGGACTGCGAGACGCGGGAGGTACAGCAGGAGATATATAAAAAAGAGGGCGTACTGAAACGGGTGCGCGCCCTGCACGAGGAAAACCCCATGCTCGGCCATCGCGGCTGCCGGCTGGGTATTTCCTTCCCGGATATTTACGCCATGCAGTCGCGCGCGATTTTTCAGGCGGCGGCCCGGCTGGTAAAAGAAGGGGTAAAGGTCTTGCCCCAGGTGAAAATACCGCTCGTCGTCCATCATAAAGAACTGGAGATCTTGCGCGCGCAAACAGAGGATATCGCCAATCAGGTCATGAGTAAAGAGGGGGTGGCGATAGACTATAAGGTGGGCACGATGATCGAAATACCGCGAGCGGCGCTGACGGCGGATGAAATCGCGCGCCACGCGGACTTCTTCTCTTTTGGCACAAACGATCTTACGCAGACCACGTTCGGCTTCTCGCGCGACGACGCGGAAGGCAAGTTTTTGCCCGTTTATCTGGACGACGGCATTCTGCCGCATAACCCCTTCGCCGTGCTGGACGTAAACGGCGTGGGCAAGATCATGAGCATTTGCGTGGAGCTGGCCCGCGGCGTCAAGCCGGATTTCAAAATAGGGATCTGCGGCGAACACGGCGGCGACCCGTCTTCCATCGACCTTTGCCAAAAACTGGGATTAAACTACATCTCTTGTTCGCCGTTCCGGGTGCCGATAGCGCGGCTGGGCGCGGCGCAGAGTTTGCTGAAAAGCTAAAAGGCTTTAATTCTCTCGCCGGCGGCGGAAAAAATCCAACAGCTCTTCATCGTTTTCTTCTTCCACCACGTTGCGTAAAAAGGGCGGCAGCCCGGCGCCCGGCGCGAGGTCTTCCTCCGCTTCCGCGGGGATAAACGTCAGTTTTTCCGCCGGTTCCGGCTCCAGGGGCACGGTCGCCCGCGGTTTCATGATCCCGCCGCCGCCCGTATCCGTTCCGGCTCCCCGTTCTTC
>JAISEW010000074.1 GCA_031263945.1 Gracilibacteraceae bacterium
CTTCTTCATCGGTCATATCGTAAACCTTTCTATCCTTCGCCATTTACGCCACCTCCAGCCTGTCCAAGCCCGCCGTCCTGTTCGGACTCGCCGGTCTGCTCCGCCCTATCCGCCTGTTCGGGGTCGCCGGTTTGTTCCGTTTCGCCCATCTGTTCAAAGGCGGCCTGCTCTGTTTCGCCTGCCTGATCGACCCGGCGGACAAATTTGCATTTGACCGGCAATTTATGAGCCGCCAGACGCAGCGCCTCACGCGCGACCTCCTCCGATACGCCGGCCAGCTCAAACATCACGCGGTCAGGCTTCACCGCGGCGACCCAGTATTCCGGCGAGCCTTTGCCGCTGCCCATGCGTGTTTCGGCCGGCTTGGCCGTTATCGGCCGATCCGGGAAAATATTGATCCACACTTTGCCGCCGCGTTTGATGTAACGAGTCATAGCGATACGGGCCGCTTCGATCTGCCTGTTTGTGACCCAGGCCGCTCCTAAAGACATGAGACCATATTCGCCATAAACAACTTTATTGCCGCGCGCCGCCCTGCCGTTCAGCTTGGGCTTATGCTGCTTGCGGCGTTTTACTCTGGTCGGTATCAGCATTTTATACCCCTCCTTCCGCCTGGTTTTTCTTCTTGGCCGGAAGAACTTCTCCTTTGTAGATCCATACTTTGACGCCAATCTTGCCATAAGTGGTGTTCGCCTCGGAAAAACCGTAATCTATATCGGCCCGCAGCGTATGCAGCGGCACTTTGCCTTCATTGTACCATTCTGTGCGGGCGATTTCCGCGCCGCCGAGCCTTCCGCTGCAGGAAATCTTAATGCCCTGAGCGCCGGAACGCATCGTCCGTCCCACCGTTTGCTTCATGGCGCGGCGAAAAGCGATACGTTTTTCCAGCTGCTGGGCCACGCTGTCCGCCACCAGACTCGCGTCCAGCTCCGGGCGTTTTATCTCCAGGATATTGACGTTTACTTTTTTGCCGACGAGAGCTTCAATTTCTCTGGTCAGAAGGTCAATACCCGCGCCGCCCCGGCCGATAACAATGCCGGGCCTGGCCGCGTGGACGAATATTTTGACTGGGTTGGTGCCGGCCCGCTCGATCTCCACCCGCGGCACCCCGGCCGCGCTCATTCTTTTGATTATGAACCTGCGGATTTTAATATCTTCGTGCAGCAGTTCCCCATAATTGCGATCCGCGTACCAGCGGCCTTCCCAGTTACGGATGATGCCCACGCGCAAACCATGCGGGTTTACTTTTTGACCCATAAATTGACTGTACCTCCCTTTCAGTCGCCCACGACGACAGTGATATGGCTCATGCGTTTGCGAATTCTGTCCGCCCGGCCGCGGGCCCGCGGACTGACGCGTTTCATCGTGGGGCCCTGATCGACGAATATGCGCCTGACATATAATTCATCAGGATTCATGTCAAGATTGTGCTCGGCGTTAGCCACCGCCGATTTCAGCGCTTTGCCCACCGGCTCGCCGGTCGTTCCCGGCGTAAAGCGTAAAATCGCTTCCGCCTCCGCCACTTTTTTCCCTCGGATCAAATCTACGACAAGGCGCGCTTTGCGGGGGGAAATGCGTATATTCCTGGCAATTGCTCTAGCTTCCATACTTTTCCTCCCCTTCAGCGCAGACCGCTGGATTTTTCACTGCCGGCATGACCCTTGAATGTTCTGGTCGGAACAAACTCGCCCAGCTTATGCCCGACCATGTCCTCAGTGACATAAACCGGCACGTGTTTGCGGCCGTCATGGATGGCAAACGTGTGCCCGATCATCTGCGGAAATATCGTGGAACGCCGCGACCAAGTTTTCAGCACCTGCTTGGCGCCGCTCCTGTTCATCTGCTCCACGCGGCCCAAAAGGCGTTCGTCCACATACGGCCCTTTTTTAACGGATCTGCCCATTCCGAGGTCTCCTTCCTTTATTTGCCTCTGCGTTTAACAATAAATTTATCACTGAGGTTTTTCTTCTTCCGCGTTTTGGCGCCCAGCGCCGGCTTGCCCCACGGCGTGCAAGGATTACGCCCTATGGGATTGCGGCCCTCGCCGCCGCCGTGCGGATGGTCGCACGGATTCATAACGGCGCCGCGGACAGTCGGCCGTTTGCCCAGCCAGCGATTGCGCCCGGCTTTACCGATCGTCACGTTTTCATAGTCCAGATTCCCGACCTGGCCGATCGTGGCGCGGCATTCGCTGAAAATCATGCGCATTTCGCCCGAGGGCAGACGCAAAGTCGCGTAACGCCCCTCTTTGGCCATGAGCTGCGCCGAGCCGCCGGCGCTGCGCACAAGCTGTCCGCCTTTGCCGGGCTTCATCTCGATATTGTGGACCAAAGTGCCGACAGGGATATTTTTCAGCGGCAAAGAATTGCCCACCTTGATGTCCGCGCCAGACCCGCTCTCGATCTCCTGACCGACTTTGAGGCCGTGCGGGGCGATAATGTAGGTTTTATGCCCATCGGCATAATTAAGCAAAGCGATGTTGGCGCTGCGGTTCGGATCATACTCAATGCTCGCGACTTTGGCCGGTACGCCTTCCTTGTTCCGGCGAAAGTCTATGACGCGGTAGCGGCGTTTATGCCCGCCGCCTCGGTGGCGAACAGTCAGTTTACCCAAATTGTTGCGGCCGCCTTTGCTTTTGAGCGGACGGAGCAAAGAGCGCTCCGGCTTGCTGCGCGTGATCTCCTCAAAAGTCAAAACCGTCATCTGCCTGCGCCCCGGCGAAGTCGGCTTAAATTTTCTTATAGACATGACCATCCTCCTGACGGTTAGAATTACAGTCCGGCAAAGCCTTCTATCTTGTGCCCCTCACGCAAAGTGACCACGGCTTTCTTGCGCCCCGGGGTCATCCCGGCCGAACGGCCCACTTTTTTCAGCTTGCCTTTAATATTCAGCGTTCTGACTTCTTCGACCTTTACCTTGAACATTTTTTCCACGGCATGCTTGATTTCAATTTTATTCGAGGCCGGATCGACCCAAAAACTATATTTACTATGCTCCAACAGCCCGACGGATTTCTCCGATATGACAGGGCGAATCAACACATCGCGCGCGTCACGCATTGCCAAGCACCTCCTCCGCCCGGGCGACAGAATCTCTGGTAAAAATAAGAACGTCGTGTTTCATAATTTCAAGAATATTCAAACTATCAGCGCGGATGGCGCAAACACCGGGAAGATTACGGATAGAAAGCCTGACGTTCTCAGCGCCCCCTCCGTCTAACACGACAAGCGCTTTATTGTTTACGCCAAGGGCGCCGAGTACTTTGAGCATGTCCTTGGTGCGCGGCGTCTCAAAGGCGATTTTATCGACGACTATGAAATTACCGCCGCGAACTTTATCGGAAAGCGCCGAACAGAGAGCCAGCCTTCTCACCTTGCGCGGCAGTTCTTTTCGATAACTGCGCGGTTTGGGGCCGAAAATAACGCCGCCGCCGCGCCAGAGCGGCGAGCGGGACGTGCCGGCGCGGGCGCGGCCCGTGCCTTTCTGCCGCCACGGTTTGCGGCCGCCGCCGCGCACCTCGCTGCGTCCGAGGGTCGAATGCGTGCCTTGGCGCGCGTTGGCTTGCTGAGCTACCACCGCGGCGTGCATGACCGCCGTGTTGGGCTCGACGCCAAAAATTTCTTCGCTGATCTCAAGTTCTCCCACAGATTCACCCTCTATGTTCAAAACCTGTACTTTAGGCATTTGCGATGTCCTCCTTTCTTCCGAGCCCGGATCACGCTGTTTTCACCGAGGCTCTAATGATGAGCAGACTCTTCTTCGCGCCGGGCACAGGGCCTTTGAGCAGAAGAAGATTTTTATCCGTATCCACGCGGACGACATCAAGGTTTTGCACCGTTACCCGCTCTCCGCCTTTGCGTCCCGGCAATTTTCTCCCTTTAAAAACGCGAGCCGGCCCTTTCGCGCCCATGGAACCCGTGCGGTGATGATATTTGGAGCCGTGCCCCATAGGACCGCGGCGCCCGCCATGCCGCTGGTGCATACCGCTGAAGCCTTTGCCTTTGGATGTCCCGGTCACATCCACCTTATCGCCGGCGGAGAAAATATCGGCTTTGATTTCCTGACCAAGCTCGTAAGATTCCACTGTTTCCGTGCGAAATTCGCGCACAAAACGCAAAGGTTTGACATTCGCTTTTTTGAATTGACCGAGAACCGGTTTCGAGAGAAGTCCGGGACGCAATTCCTCGAAGCCGACCCGAACGGCGTTATACCCGTCCGCGGCGACGGTTTTACGCTGCAGGACCACGCAAGGGCCGGCCTGGATCACCGTTACGGGCAATATACGTCCGTCCGCCGTAAAAATCTGTGTCATTCCCACCTTGCGTCCCAAAATACCTTTCGACATGACGCCACCTCCTGAACATTCTGCAGTACACATCCATAGTGTACAAGAACGTATTAACACTGCTTCCACACGATAACCCGGAGATGTGTTCCACACCTCCGGGTGTTTCGCGTCAAAACACAAATATTTTACCATAAACCGCAACAAAAAGCCAGCGTTTTTTTAAATTATAATTTCAACTCGATTTCCACCCCGGACGGCAAGTCAAGCCGCAGCAAAGCCTCCACTGTTTTGGGCGTCGGGTCGATAATAATGAGCCGCTTATGCGTCCTCATCTCAAACTGCTCACGCGAATCCTTATTAACATGAGGCGAACGCAAAATCGTGTATACGCTTTTTTCAGTCGGCAAAGGGATCGGCCCGCTGAAAGCGGCGCCCGTCCGGCGGGCGGTGTCAATAATACGTTCAGCCGATTGGTCAAGCGTTTTATGATCAAACGCCTTCAGGCGGATTCTTATCTTCTGGTTTTGACTCATTTCATCCTCATTCCTCTTAACGGACCGGCGGCCAAAAGCTTACCGGCAGGCCCTTATGATGAAAACAGCGGCGGCAGCCGGAGTATTTCAGCATACTCCCGCCGCCGTCGCTCGCTCCGTTATTCAATCACTTTAGCCACAACGCCGGACCCGACTGTGCGCCCGCCTTCGCGGATGGCGAACCGGAGGCCTTCCTCCATCGCGATAGGGGTGATGAGTTCGCACTCGATCGTCGTATTATCGCCCGGCATAACCATCTCCGTGCCTTCCTGCAGCTTGATCACGCCGGTCACGTCAGTCGTCCGGAAATAAAACTGCGGGCGATAATTGTTGAAAAACGGCGTATGGCGCCCACCCTCATCCTTGCTCAGCACATAGACCTCGCCGATGAATTTAGTATGCGGCTTGATGCTGCCCGGTTTGGCCAGCACCATGCCGCGTTCCACGTCTTTTCTGTCCACGCCGCGGAGCAGGGCGCCGATATTGTCGCCGGCCATCCCGGCGTCTAACTGTTTGCGGAACATCTCCACGCCGGTACACACGACTTTGCGTGATTCCTCACGCAATCCGACTATTTCCACTTCGTCGCCGACCTTGACCATACCGCGGTCGATCCTGCCGGTGCAGACAGTGCCGCGGCCGGTGATCGTCATAACATCCTCGACTGACATGAGGAAAGGTTTGTCCACATCACGCTCCGGCTGCGGGATATAATCGTCGACAGCGTCCATTAAATTCCATATTTTCCCACACCATTCGCAGTCGCGGGAACCGCAGCCGCATTCCAGAGCTTTCAAGCCGGAGCCGGGCACGACCGGAATATCGTCGCCGGGAAATTCGTACTCCGACAGCAGTTCGCGCACTTCTACTTCCACCAGTTCAAGCAGATCCGGGTCGTCCACCATATCGACCTTATTCAGCCAAACCACGATGTACGGGACGCCGACCTGACGGGCCAGCAGAATATGCTCCCGCGTCTGAGGCATCGGGCCGTCGGCGGCGGAAACCACAAGAATAGCGCCGTCCATCTGCGCCGCGCCTGTGATCATGTTTTTCACATAGTCGGCGTGACCGGGGCAGTCAACATGGGCATAATGGCGTTTTTCCGTCTCGTATTCCACGTGAGCGGTGGAAATGGTGATGCCGCGCGCTTTTTCTTCCGGGGCTTTGTCGATTTGATCAAACGCGGTGGCGACAGCGCCGCCCGTTTTCGCCAGACAGTAGGTAATAGCGGCGGTAGTGGTGGTCTTGCCGTGATCGATATGACCGATCGTTCCGACATTCACATGAGGTTTGTTACGCTCAAATTTTTGTTTTCCCATTTTTTCTCACTCCTTAAAAATTTCAGGATTCAAGCTGCTGTTCAACGAGTCCTTAGCCGCGGCGCTTAGTGATGATCTCCTCCGCGATACTTTTGGGCATTTCCTCATAACGATCGAAATGCATGTCGTAAGTGCCGCGCCCCTGTGTGCGGGAACGCAGTTCCGTGGCGTAGCCGAACATTTCCGCCAGCGGCACGACCGATTGGATGCTGTGAGCGCCGCCGCGGGCCTCCATGCCTTCGATCCGGCCCCGGCGGGAATTCAGGTCGCCGATGACATCTCCCATATATTCATCCGGAACCGTGACCTCAACTTTCATCACCGGTTCAAGGAGAACGCCCTTCGCTTGCTCAGCCGCATTCTTAAACGCCATGGATCCGGCGATTTTGAACGCCATTTCCGACGAGTCCACATCATGGAACGAGCCGTCATAAACGACCGCTTTGACGTCAACGACCGGATAGCCGGCTGTAACGCCGTTTTGCAGCGCCTCTTTCACGCCGGATTCAATCGGGTTGATGTATTCTTTGGGTATGACCCCGCCGACTATTTTGCTCTCAAAAACAAAACCCTCGCCCGGCGGCAGCGGCTCGATCTCCAGCCAGCAATGCCCGTACTGTCCGCGCCCGCCGGACTGGCGCACAAATCTGCCCTCGCCTTTGGCCGCGCGCCGTATGGTCTCGCGGTAAGCCACCTGCGGCCGCCCGACGTTGCAACCCACCTTGAAATCGTTTTGCAGGCGGTCAACGATAATTTCCAAATGCAGCTCGCCCATACCGGCTATGATGGTCTGACCTGTTTCTTCCGACGTATGCATTTTAAAAGTCGGGTCTTCCTCAGCCAGTTTGGCCAGGGCTTCGCTCATTTTTTCCTGATCGGCCTTTGTTTTCGGCTCAATGGCCACGTCAATGACCGGCTCCGGAAATGAAATGGATTCCAGAATTATTTTATGCTTTTCGTCGCAGAGAGAATCACCTGTGCTGACTTCTTTCATGCCCACGGCCGCGCCGATGTCGCCGGCCCGGATCTCCGTCATGTCCTCACGTTTGTCCGCGTGCATGCGCAGTATGCGCCCAATGCGCTCCCGCCGGCCTTTAGTCGAGTTATAAACATAAGAGCCCGCCGAAAGGACGCCGGAATAAACGCGAAAGAACGTCAGTTTACCGACAAAAGGATCCGCCATTATCTTAAAAGCCAGCGCCGCGAACGGTTCATCGTCACTGGGCCGGCGGATTATTTCTCCCTCTTCGTCCGGATCTTCTCCGGTCATTGAAGGTATGTCCAGCGGCGAGGGCAAATAATCAACGACCGCGTCAAGCAGAGGTTGCACGCCCTTGTTCTTAAAGGACGAACCGCAGAGGACAGGGATGAATTTGTTCCGCAACGTGGATTTGCGAATACCGCGGCGGATTTCATCCGCGGATAACTGAGCGCCTTCAAGATATTTTTCCATCAGGTCTTCGTCGTCCTCCACCGCCTGTTCGATAAGTTTTTCCCTGTATTCCTCCGCCTGAGACAGCAAATCGGCCGGGATCTCCGTCAGTTCGCTTGCCGTGCCGAGATCGTCCGTATAAATGAGCGCCTTCATCGTCACCAAATCAACTATGCCCTTAAAGTTCTCCTCTGTACCGATAGGCAATTGCAGCGGCACCGGGTTGGCTCCGAGACGTTCGGCGATCATAGCGACACCGTGAAAAAAGTCGGCGCCCACCCTGTCCATTTTATTGATATAAGCGATGCGGGGAACGCCGACTTTATCCGCCTGCCTCCATACGGTTTCTGACTGAGGCTCCACGCCGCCGACAGAACAGAACACGGCGACAGCCCCGTCCAGCACGCGCAGCGAGCGTACGACCTCGGCGGTGAAGTCAACGTGCCCGGGCGTGTCGATAATGTTGATAGAATGGTCGCGCCATTGACACGTCGTGGCGGCGGAAGTGATCGTAATCCCCCGCGCCCGTTCCTGCTCCATCCAGTCCATCGTCGCCACGCCGTCATGCACTTCGCCGGGTCTGTGTACCCGGCCGGT
>JAISEW010000106.1 GCA_031263945.1 Gracilibacteraceae bacterium
CTGGTCGCGGAAAGCACGAGTTGGGGCCGGGTCTCCGCGAGGGCCTCATAGTTGATCTCCGCGTAAGTGGCGACCATCGGCGCCTCGGCGATCTCGGCGTAAAGCGAGTTCTGGAGCGCCTGATGAGTGCCGGTGACGACGTCCAGCCGGCCCAAGGCGGCGAGAGCCGTGCCGGGCCCGGTATCCAGCAGCGCCACCCGCTCGACGGGCAAAGTCAGCGTGACCTCATGCCCGGCGTCGTCGGTCACGGTCAAGGTCTCCCCGCCGGCGGGCGGAGTTTCCGCCGCGCCGCCCGCCGGCGGCGCGGGCGCGGGCGTCTGCGGCGAACATCCGGTCAGGACCGCCGCGGACAGGGCCAGCGCCAGCAGGAGAGTGAGCATTGTGTTGGATCGCATTTCGTTCCTCCCAAAGTTAATAACGCTTTGATAATTTAATTATAGAAAAGCGCAAAGCGCCCCGCAATCCCCCCAGGGGGGATCACAGGGCAAAAAATTGATTATCGCGCATTTTCCATTATTTGGATTCCGGGAGGAGAGTTTTATTTTGCGCGGTTACAGGCCGAAGCGGCCGCCGGTGGTCGGATAGCCGTAGATCGAGCCGTCTTTGATCTTGATGTCGTCTTCCCAAGGCAGGCGGTATTTCCCGGCGGCCAAATCCTTGATATAGGTCAGGCCGGCGTCTTTTTCCCCGCCGGGTTTTGCCACATAACCGCGGCTGCCGAGGTTGTAGATATTGTTCTCCAGCCCCCAGGTCCGCCGCGCTCCGTCCGCTTTTTCCGGAAAAATCTCCGCCGTCACGATTTCCCACGGGTTGCGGTGGCCCTGCACCAGGACCGTGCCGTCATAATTCGTGATCTGCCCCTCGCCGAAATAATAGAAAACGCCGTCATAGCCGGCCAGATTGACCGCCACGGTATACATCAGATTATGCCAGGCGTTGGAGCGGTTGGTCAGGATCCATTGCTCGTTCACCTGCGTGCTGTAGCCGGAAATGCGGATATAGACGTTGCAGCCCTTGTAAGCCGCCTCGCGCGCCAGTTCGGGGATCATGCCGTCATGGCAGATGCAGACCGCCAGCTTGCTGCCGCCGGGCCCGTCGCAGACCGGCATGCCCAAGTCGCCGGGATACCAAGGCTCGATCGGGTTCCACGGAAAAAGCTTCCGGTATTTGAGGCAGATCTCCCCTTGCGGGTTGATGATGATCGCCGTGTTATAGGGATTTTTTGCCGGGTCGGGATTGCGCTCCATGATGGAAAACACGCCGAAAACCCCGGCCTTTCGGCAGGCGGCGCCAAAAATTTCCGTCTCCTTGCCGGGGACGTCGCATAAAAATTCTTCCGTCAGCCATTTGGCCGTGTTCAGGCCCTGCGTGCTGTATTCCGGGAAAACGATGAGTTCCGCGCCGGGGTATCCGGCCTTGGTCGCGTGCAGCGTCTTCACTATACTCTCGATTTGTTTGTCGATATCCGCGCGGGAATTGACCACCGGGGCCGGGAATTGGATGGCCGCCGTTAAAAAACCGTTTTCCGGTTTGCTCATACTGCCGATGCTGCCCATGTTTTGAAACCTCCTAAAATATCAATATTGCTGAAAATAGTCTACAATATTAAGTTCGCCGTTTTTCGCGATAAATTAAGAATTCGTAATAAGTTGCACAATCGCCTCAAATCAAACCCCGAACAGATCCTTGATATCCGCGCCGGCCATGACGCGCCTCGTTTTTTGCCCGGAATTTTTCAGCATATTCGCCATCTTCTCCGCGACGGATTTTTTGAGCAATTCGGTGAAATCGATGTCGCGCAGCGTGAAAAACAGCAGCGGATCTTCGTCCAGCCGCGCTCCGGCCGCGTACATGACCGCCGCCACGTGTTTGCACATATAGGCCCAGTCCGGGCAGCTGCAGGTGAATTTTATCTCCTTGGGCGCGGGAAAGAGGCCGCCGCTTTGCTGCGTGAACAGTTCCTCCAGTTCCGGGGGAAATTTTCCCTCCAGCAGCAGATCGATGGTGGCGATGCTTTTGCCGCAGGCGGCGGTTATCTCTTGCCAGGCCGGCGGCGCCAAGCGCGCGATGGAGACCGAAACATGGTAGGGATCGTTTTTGGAACCGGCGACGACCGCGTTTATGCAGCCGGACGTTATCCGCAGATCGAGGACCATGCCGTTGGTCACATAGGATCTGCCCCGGCCGATCCGGTTGGCGTAATCCGCGTAACTCTCCAGATTGTTGATCCAGGCCTTGCCCCACCAGGTTTTCGCTATCTTCCGCCCTTCGATGACGACCGGCTGGACGCCGGGATTTTCCTGCCGCAGCCGGGCCAGCTGCTTTCGCGCCGCCGCCGTTTTTTCGGCGACGGTCATGGAATGATAGCCAAAGCCGTAGCTGTGGCCGTGACCATAGTCATATCTGCTCATATCACCTCTCCCGCTCCAAGGCGAACAGATTCAGCAGTTCCGCGTCGCTCATCTCCGTCACCCAGTTTTCCCCGGTGGATTCGATCAGTGATTTCGCCAGTTCGGCCTTGCTTTCGATCATTTCGTCTATTTTTTCTTCGATGGCCCCCCTGGTGATGAACTTATGCACCATGACGTTTTTCGTCTGCCCGATGCGAAAAGCCCTGTCCGTGGCCTGATTCTCGACGGCGGGGTTCCACCAGCGGTCAAAATGGATCACATGGTTGGCGGCGGTGAGGTTCAGGCCGACGCCCCCGGCTTTCAGGGACAGCACCATAAAAGGGATGTATTCCGCGCTGTTGAAGCGTTCGGTGTATTCCGTTCGTTTTTTCACCGGGGTGCCGCCGTGGATCACCAGTCCCGGCCGGCCGAAAATTTCCGTGAGATATGCCGCCAGGCGCTCGGTTATTTCTTTGAATTGCGTAAAAACCAGTACTTTTTCATGCTTTTCGGATATGACCTCGCATATTTCCCGCAGTTTTTCAAATTTGCCGCTGTGCGTCTCTTTATATTCGCTAAGGCCGAGGTAATGGTCGGGATGATTGCAGATCTGCTTGAATTTCATGATCGCGGCGATGATCAACCCTTTGCGCTTGATCCCGGCCGACCCCTCCAGTTCAGCCCTGATCTCGTCCACCAGACCGGCGTACAGCGCCCGCTGCTTCCGGGACAGATCGGCATAATCCTTTATCTCCACCTTGTCCGGCAAATCGCTGATGATCGATTTATCGGTTTTCAGCCGGCGCAAGATGAACGGGCTGATCGCTTCCTTCAGTTTGGCGTATGTCCCGGCGCTCTTTATTTCGCTGGCGTATTTGGTAAATTCCTTCATGGAACCCAGGAAACCGGCGTTCAGGAAATCGAAGATCGACCACAGATCCAGCAGCCTGTTTTCCACCGGCGTACCGGTCATGGCGACGCGAAACGCGGATTTCAGGCCTTTGATCGCCTTGGTCTGCTGGGAGGCGGGGTTTTTGACCGCCTGCGCCTCATCGAGGATCAGCAGATCCCAGCGAAATTTTCCTAAATCTTCCATGCGACGGGCCATCCCGTAGGTCGTGATAAAAAGATCCGTGTTCGCGTGATCTTCGTCAGTTATGGCGGCGGCGCCCGCGTGCAAAACGGAATACCTTATTTCCGGGGCGAATTTCTCTATTTCTTTTTGCCAGTTGCCGATCAGCGAGGCGGGCAAAATGAGCAGTCCCTTAAAACCGCCGTTTTGCCGTAAATACTCTAAAAGCGCCAATATTTGCACTGTTTTGCCCAGGCCCATGTCGTCGGCGAGCAAAGCGCCGAAACCCATGGATTTCATGGTCGTCAGCCATTGGAACCCTTTTTGCTGATAGTGACGGAGCGAAGCTTTAAAAGAAGCCCCCAACTCCGGCGGCGCGTCGTCCGCCTGACTGCCGGCGCCCCGAACGCCCGGCGCGCGCAGTTTTTCCCGGAGGTTTTTCAGCCACTGGCCGTTCGTGATTTGGATGATATCGGCGAGTTCGTCCGGCAGCGCCGCCTTTTCGATGCCCAGCTCAAAACGCATGGCCTCCGCCAAAGTCATATCGCCCAGGGCCGCCGCCTTTTCATACGCTTCCAGGGCCAGGCGGATCTTTTCCCGGTCCACCTCGACCCATTTCCCTTTCAGGAGCGAAAGTCCGGCGGATTGGCTCAATAATGCGGTCAGCTCTTCCGGCGTGATTTCGTCGTCACCGAAAAATATGGCCGGACTGCAGTCCAAAATGGCGTCCAGGCCCACCCGCGCCGGCTCTTTCCCGCCCAGGCTCACGGCCACCCTGACGCTGCCGCCGCTTCGCCGCCACCAGTTCGGGATGCGGCAGAGGATGCCGCATTCTTCATAAACCGGGGCTTCCCGCAGGAAAGTGTACGCTTCGGCGGCGGTAAAACGCAGGGGCGAAAACAATTCCCCGCTCTCCGTCAGCTCCGAAATAAAATCGCTGCGCTCCGTCGCCTTGGAAACCGTCGCCATCAGGCGCAGCAATGTCTCGTGGTCGTCCTTATGTTCAATCAGCGCGTTGCTCAAAGGCAGATGATCGGCTTTTTTGGATTTCGCGTCGCCGGTGGTGTATGTCGCCAGGAAGGCAAACGGGTATTCCACCGATTTATTTTCCACAAGATGGAAAAATATCCGCCCCACCACGTTCAGCCCGGATTTATGCCGCAGGAGAAATTCCTCCGCCGTGCCGTCCCATTCCGCGATCTCCCGGGCAAAAGCCTCCGTCAAAGCGGCCCAGAGCGCGCGGAGCCAGTCCTCGTCCACGTATTCGGCCCCGATCATAAAAGGGGTGTTGGCCAGGATATCGGCGATCTTCTCCGGCGCGAGCGGCTTCGGCGTTCGCGTGAACTCAAGTTCGCCGTCCTGAGTGAGCTCAAAGACGAAACGGGCGCAAATATCGTGGATAAAGGAAAGCGAGACCGCCATATCCGGGTTTTTGTCCGTAAAACCGAAATAGAGTAAAGTTTTGTAAGGCGCCTTGGCAAAATCGCCCAGCAGCTCTTCCCGGTAAAAGCGTTTTTTGGCGTCGGTGCGGGCCGCGTCCAAGAGAAGGCCCTTTTCCGCGCAGATGGCGACGATTTCCGATTTGTCGCCGGCGGGAGCGCCGCCGACAGCCTTAGTGACGGTTTTCACATTCACTCTCCCAACTCCCCTCTCTCAACTCTCAACTCTCCACTCCCCCACTCGTTTGTTACAGGCAATCCGAGATTTTCAAAGAGCAGAAACGCTTCCCGCATGAGATCCCCGTCCGGCGGCGGGGCCTGGACGCCATAAACCAGACCGAGATCGGCGTATTTGCCGGCGCCGTAATCGTGATAAGGCAAGAGATCCACCCGCTCGATCGCGGCCCGTCCCGGCAGGGCGGCCAAAAACCCGGCGATCCGCCCCAATTCGCCCAAATCGGCGTTATACCCCGGTACGACCGGCACGCGCACCCAGACGGGCGCGCCGGCGGCGGTGAGACGCCGCAGATTGGCGCGGACGCGCTCGCCGCTCACGCCGGTGGCGGCGCGGTGCCGCGCCGGGGTGAACAGTTTGACGTCGAAGAGGAAGAGATCGGTCACAGGGGCGACGGCCTGAAAAGCGGCGTAAGAGACGTGCCCGGCGGTGTCCGCCGCCGTCGTCAGCCCGGCCGCCCGGCACAAAGCCATCGTTTCCCGCAGCCACGCCGGGAATAAGAGCGGTTCGCCGCCGGAAAAAGTGACGCCGCCGCCCGATTCCGCGTAATACCGGCGGTCACGGACCAAAAGCGCCGTGAGTTCGGGCGGCTCATAGAAGCGGCCTATCACCTGCAAGGCCCCGGCCGGGCACTGCCGGGCGCAAAGGCCGCAACCGTCGCAGGCCGCCCGGTCCAGGTGATGGCGCCCGTCCGCTTCCAAGCGGTGACAGCCCCGCGGGCAGAGCGCGGCGCAACGTCCGCAGGCCGTGCAGGCGGCGGCGTGGAACTGCAAAGAGTGATCGGGGGTGAGACATTCCGGATTGTGACACCAGGCGCAGCGTAAATTGCAGCCTTTTACAAAAACAGTGGTGCGGATGCCCGGCCCGTCGTCCAGGGAAAATCTCTGGATATTGCTGATCAGCGGTCTGGCGGGCGAACCGGAAGGCGGGGCGGCTGGGCCGCCCGCCAGAGGATCAGATCGCCGCATATTCGGTGCGGGCTATGATCTCATCCTGCGTCGTTTTGTTCAAAGAACGGAAATAGGCGCTGAAACCGGAGACCCGCACCACCAGATTGCGGTATTTTTCCGGCTCCCGCTGGGCGGCCAGCAGCGTCTCGCGGGAGACCACGCTGAACTGGATCTCCATGCCGCCGCTGTGAAAATAGGCGTCGATCAGGTTACGCAGAGCTTCCACGTGTTTGGGTTTTTCCATAAAAACAGGGCTGAATTTAAGGTCCAGCACCATGCCGTTCTGCGCCGCGCGCAAATCCGTCTTCACCACGGAATTGACCAGCGCCGTCGGGCCGCTCAGATCTTTGCCCTGCACGGAAGCCATGGAATTGGACTCAAACGAGCCGGCCAGACGACCGTCCGGCGTCGCCGCGGTCAGCATCCCGGCTTTGGCGTGATCCTCCACGGAATAAAGCCCCGTCATATAATGCCCGCCGCGCGGGTTGCGGCGCGCGTTAATCACGCTGCTGAAAGCCGCCACCAGATCGGTCATGATCCAATCGACCTCGTCGTCGTCATTGCCAAATTTTGGGCAATGATCGTTGACATAATGGTATATCTCGTCATACCCCGCGTAGTTGGCGTTCAGCACATCGCGGAATTCGGAGAGCGTGAGCATTTTTTCCTCGAAGACGACCCGGCGGATCGCCGCCAGCGAGTCCACCGCCGTAGCCATGCCGCAGGTGCTGATACCGGTGTTGTTGTAACGGCAGGGGCCGCCCGTCACGTCCATGCCCCCCTCGTAGCAGCCGATCATGAGGGAGGAGAGGTACGGCGTCGGAAAACGCCACGGGATCATCGTCTCCACGAGTTCGATCGCCCGCATCGCCAGTTCCGTGAATTGCACGAACTCGCTTTTATACCATTCGTAAAACTCCGTAAAACTCGCGATGTTATCCAGTTCTTTCTTCTCGAACAGCGGAGCGAAATAATCCTGCATCTGCGCCTGCCCGCCGTTGAACATCAGTTCAAACAACTTGGGCCAGTTCAGGTGCACCAGTTCGGTCGGCGTGTACTCATGCCCCGCGCAGCCGGTCTCCACGCAGCCGATGATGGCGTAATCGCGCGCGTCCTCCAGCGTCAGGCCCGCGTCCAGTTTGGCCTGGATGCAGATGGGGTCGTAGAAAATACCGGGGAAGCCCGTGCCGGTTTTGATGAGCGCCGCCGTCTCGTTCCACAGGCGCTCCGACATGCCGTCCGTATAGCGCAGGTCGATCAGCGGCTGGTCGAACATGAGCTTGCGCGTGGACTGCATGATGAGATAAGTCAGATCGTTTTCAAAATTACGGCCTTCCTCGTCGCAGCCGCCGACCGTCACCGCCTGATAGGAGTGGAGGTTGCCGCTGAATTTTATCCACAGAGCGTCCAGCAGCTCGCTCGCCTCATCATAGGTCAGCCGGCCCGCGCGGACGTCCCGCTCGTAAAACGGCCACAGGTATTTGTCCATCCGGCCCAGCGACTCGGAGACGGGGATGTTTTCTGCCATCATCAGCTCCTGGCCGAACCACAGCAGCTGCAGGGCGTCATAGAAATTACGCGGCGCGCCCTGCGTCAGATGGCGGCAGGACTCGGCCATCCGGCTGAGGTTGCGCCGGCACAGGGGATCCGCGGCGGCGAGCGCCATTTTTTCCGCCAGATCCGCGTAACGGCCGATATATTCCAGCGCCGCTTCATTGGTTATCTGCATGGCCCGGGCAAAATCCCGCCGGACGCCCTCGTGCCTGGCGACGGCTTCCCGGCCTATGCGCGCAAGTCCGGTAAAACCTATTTGGACCAGGCGTTCATAGCCGGGGAGGATATGGCCGGAAAACCAGTGTTTGTACAGCCAGGCGTCCACGCCCTTGAGGAAAGTCCGCAGTTCCCCCGCCTCGGGGGAATCGGGGGTCAAGCCGTGATATTCCAGCGTCACCGCGTATTCCCGCTCCGAATCGGGCGTGATAGGCGGCCGGTAGAGCGGGTCGTAATCGTCCGGCATGCGTACCGGCAGCGTCGTGCCGTAAGTGTAGCGGTAGGTAAAACCGGCGAGAATATCGCGCTCGTCAATATTTATTTTTTTGACGCGGACAAAGGCGGCAAAGGCTTTGGCGAATTTCAGCGCCGCTAGGTCGTCCGGATTTTCCGCGAATATTTTTTTATAAACCGCGTCGCGGTGCGGGATCTGGCTGCGGTCGTGAAATCCGTCCTTGACCTCCGTCAGATAACGGATGGTGTCGCTCATATACAATTCGTCCGTCGGTACGGCGCCGTCCTTGGTGATCAGGCGGAGAGACGCTCCGCCCGCAGGCCTTGCCGCAAAAGTCCCAGTCGCTTCCATAGCTCGCGCCCTCTTTTCCATTATTTTCCTTTTGGTTTGTACTCTTATAAGGAAGCGCTGATTCAAGTGCTTCCTTATAAGCGAGAATAACACAAATCAAAGGCCCCGTCAATATCGGCGCGGTTTTTTTCAAGGTTTTCAGGGGACTGCACCGGAATCCATTCCCTGCAGCATATTTCTCCCCGTAGGGGCGGATGGCAATCCGCCCGATTCCGGCATAAAGCCGGAATGCAGGCGGGACGGCGGGACAAAATCTTGTTTTCCCAGCCAGCCTGTGTTATAAGGTCCCCTCAATTGACGGGCGGAGCGCTTTATGTTATTGTATGCAGGTGATCCGCAACCTAAGCTGGGAAGGGGCAAATCGCTATGTCCGAATCATATGAAAATCTCACCGCTTACATGCCGCCTTTGGAGCGAGAAGGGGATTTTGAGCAATTCTGGGAAAACAGTTTGCGTGAATTGGCCGCCGGGGAACGGTCGACCGCTTACCAAGAGCCGGGCGAGAGTATTTTTGACTGGCGGGAAACCGACTGCCATTATCCTCTGCCGCAGGTGCGCGCGCGGCGGGTCGAGCTGACCGCCCCGGACGGAGCGTCACTGCGCGGACTCTATATCCATCCGGTCTGGGCCGGCCCGGAAAACCCTGTTCCCGGGCTCATCCGCTGGCACGGCTATTCTTCTAATCACGGCTATATTTGTGAAATTTTACCTTGGGCGCTTATGGGTTATGCCGTTCTGGCCTTGGACGTGCGCGGTCAAACCGGCGACAGCCCCGACCCGCGCCGCTATAAAACCGGCGCCTATGCCGGTTGGATGACCCGGGGGCTGGACGCGCCGGAAAATTACTATTACCGCCTGGTTTATCTGGACGCCGTCCAGGCGGCGGTGGCTTTGAGCCGCCGGCCGGAGACCGACTCCCGGCTGGCCTTTTTCGGCAACAGCCAGGGCGCCGCCGTTTCCGCCGCCGCCGCCGCGCTTTTGAGCCGTTTCGCTTCCGTTTTTCCCGATTGGCCGGCGCCGTCCGCGCTGGGGCTGGGCACACCCTTTTTATCCCATCTTTCTCTGGCCCTGGCCGAGCAGAGCGGCGGTCCTCTGGATGAATTTTCCATGTATTTCCGGATGCACGACCCGCTCCGCCGCACGGAAAAACAAATTCGCCGCCTTCTCAGCTATTTTGACATCATGAATTTCGCGCCGTGGATCACCTGTCCGGCGCTCGTCAGCGTCGCGCTCCGGGACACGGCCTGCCCGCCGAGGGCGGTGTTCGCGCTGATCAATCATCTGGGCGGCCGGCGCGAAGTATGCGTATATCCTGATTACGGGCATGAGCGCATAGACCCGCACTTGGACCGGCTTATCCTCTTTCTGACGGAACAGGCGCCGCCGCGGAGCAGGCCAGCTCCATGAGCCAAGGGCCGCACGGCCGCGCGCTGAAGTCCGCTTCCCGGACCATGTCCTCTTTGCCGCCCCAGCCCGCCAGCGCTTTTTCCAAAGCCGGCAAATCCCGCTCGCTTACGCCGGCCGTCAGGGCGTAAACACGCTCCGGCCCTGTTCCCGCTTGGCGAAGGATCGAAGCGAGACCCGCCAGACAGGAAACAGCCTGATCATATGCGAAGTCTCCCTCCGCCGGCCGCACACCGGCGCAATGCGTGTACCCGTCCAGACGCACGGCGGCGGCAAACGGCGCGCGCACGACTGCTTCCGCCGCGCGGATATAAGTTTTGGGTAGACGGCAGGCGGAAAAATCCACTTGGTAGTATGGGGGGATCATCAATCGCCTCCGCCGTTTGTCTGGACCGCCACGTTGACCGTGATGTCGGCCGCGTCCCAG
>JAISEW010000112.1 GCA_031263945.1 Gracilibacteraceae bacterium
GGGCGGAACGCTGATCTTCGAGGGCGATCTGAAAACCTACCGCGCCGGCTGCCGCGTTTCCCGCCGCAAAAGATCCGGCTTCGCGTTTAATATTTAGAAGTCCGCATAACATTTTAAGGAGCAAACTCAGATGATCGAATTTGACGGCGTGACCAAACGGTACGGCGGGACGGTCGCCATCGACGACCTCCGGCTCCGGATCTCCGAAAATGGGATATATTGCCTGCTCGGCCGGAACGGCGCGGGCAAAACCACGCTGATGAAACTGCTGGCGGGCCATATCGCCGCCGCCTCCGGCAAGATCACGGCCTTCGGCCAGCGCGTCTCGCCCGGTCATATGCCGGAGAGCGTCAATTACCTCGACAGAGGCTCGGCGCAGTTCAATATGCGGGTTTCTCAGCTGATCGACACCGCCGCCGAATTGCAGGAAAGTTTTGACCGCGGCTTCGCCCGGGAAATGGCGGACCGCTTCGGCCTGGATCCGCAGAAGAAATACAAGCAGCTCTCTTTCGGCATGAAAACCATGCTGACGACGATCATTCTTTTGGCAAATAATTCCAGTGTGATTTTGCTGGACGAGCCCACTTTGGGTTTTGACGCGGTCACGCGCGACCAGCTCAACACCTTGCTCTTGGAAAGCTATCACGCCCACCCGCGGGTGATCGTCGTCTCCACGCAGCTGATCGACGAGATCGCCAAGGCGGCGGAGCGCCTGATCATCATCAAGGGCGGCCGGATACTGCTCACGGCGGATATCGGCGAAATTGACGAAAAAGCCTATACGCTGTCCGGCCCGGCGAAACTGGTCCTGCCTTTGCTGGACGGACTGAACTGCGTCGGCAAAACCGCGGCGGGCAGCGTCATGGCGGCGCATATTTACGACGGCAGGATCACGCCGCCGGAAGGCGTGGCGCTCAGCCGCCTGAGCCTGCAGGACTTTTTTATCAATATTGTGGGAGGGACGGGCAATGAGTAAAAGCGCCGCCGCCTGGAAAGTCGCGAAGATAAATCTGAAAAACATCCGGGTCCCCTGCCTCATCACCGCGATCTGCGCCGCCGTCAATCTCGTCCAGACATCCGTCAAGGCGCTCATCGCTTCTGACGGCGGCGATATGAGCGGACAGCTGGAGATCAGCGGCGGCTGCCTCCTGTGGCTCTTGCCTCTGCTGGCCGCCATATTTATCCCGGCAAAAAATTTCCGCCGGATCATCAATCTGGGCGGCAAACGCGCCTCTTTCCTCCGGGGCGCTCTCATGACTTACGCCGTGCTGGCCGCCGCGGTCTCCGCCGGCAATATGGCCGTGCATTACGCCTTTGATCTTCCCATGGCCGCGACCGGCTATTTCGAGGGCGTCGTCAATTTGGTCGACGTATTCGGCTGGACGGAGCACGGCGTTATCGCGGCGTTCGTGCAGCAGGCCGCCTTTCTTTTCCTGCTCGCCGTTTTTACCCATACGCTGACCGCCGCGCAGGGCAAATGGTACGGTCTGGCGGCGGATATCCTCATCATCGCGGTCGTCTCCGTCTTTACGCCGATCGATTCGCTCCGGGCGGTCCTCGCCGGGTTTTTCCGCCTGATCCTCTTTGCCGGCCCTCTGCCGCAAACCGCCGCCTGCCTGCTGATCGCCGCCGCGCTCTGGGCTCTGAACAAGCCGGTCCTGGCCCGGACTAACATTTAAATTTAAAAAAAAAATTCGCGCCCCGGCACGCGGCCGCGACGCGAAAGAGTGTCAAACCTTGACGATCATTTTTTGGCGCCGAGGCCGATGAGCTGCGTGCTATCGGTGATATTCGGCAATACAATGCCGGTCGGGTCGTTGTTCGGGGCCAGCAGGATAAAAGCTTTGCTCTTGCCCGCCAGCGAGGCGCCGGCCAGACCGTCGGCCAGAGTTTTGCCGTCTGTGATATAGAGATATTCGTATTGGTAGTTCAAAGCGTTAAACAAAGCGATATTGGTCGCGTAGCGGTCCGCGCCGTATATTCTGTCCAGCCCGGTTATATCGCGCGCGAGAGTCGGTCCGCCCAGGATATGGCCGCCTGTTTCCGCGTGCCCGGAAAACGAGCCGTCCGCGTTAGCGACTTGAATGACCCAACCGTTAGCCGCCGCGTAAGAAGCGGCGGACACCGCGTCGGGCAGGGCGTTGTATCCCACGACGAACGTCCCTTTGGGCGCGGTGATCTTGGCTCTGATCAAATCAGCGGTTTCCACGCGGTCTTTGCCCTGGATCACTTCGGCAGATATGCCGGGCAGGCGCGCCGTGACCTGATCGGCGACCGCCTGGCCCAGCCAGCCTATGGAGTAGACCTTCGCCGCGCCCAAACGCTGGATTTCCGCGAGGACCTCTTCGCTGACCGTCCGGCCCGCCACCAGCAGCACCGGGATGTCTTCCTGACCGGCCAAAGAAGCGACAGTCAAAGCGTCAAACAGGTGATTTTCTTCCGCCGGCGCGAGGATGACGGCGCCGGCGCTCGTCCAGCCCCGCTGGGAGATGGCCACGGACGTCAGCACCCGATTAGCCCCGCCGATATAAGTCACGCTGTCCGCCCGCAATGTCCGCTGCGCCGGAGCTGCGCTCCCGCCTCCGCCTCCGCCGCCCCCGCCGCCGCCGGAGCGCGTGAAGGTGACGTTATAATACACCGCGGTCACTGTGTCCGCGCCGATAACATAAACTTTTAGCCTTTTACCCTGATAATCGGTAACATACCCCAATGTCGCCGGCACGGTGTCCAGCGCGAAAAAATACGTCCCGTAAGCGGAGCTGTTTTCCGGCACAAGCCTTACCGCACCCGGCGGCGCGGTCACGGTGTCCAGCCGGCTGTCGTAAAGCGCGGACGGCAAGTATCCTGTGTCAAAATTTACCATATATGGATCCGACTTCGTCCCGGCGATATAAGACCCGTCAGAATGACGGTCATACCCTTTGACGCCGTACGCGCCGCCGCCGCCGATACGGAACCCGTCAAAACCCAGCGCCGGAGAGACAAACAGCAGGAATATCAGCGCCGCCGATACGAGCGCGACCCGCCTGGTTTTTTTCATTAATCAGATACCCCCTTTTATTGACAAAAAATGAACTATGATATACACTAATTACCAGCATCGCGATAAATATACCTGAATTATAGCTCTGAATAAAACGAAAAGCAAGATTTATTTTTCACATTGCAAAAAAACCATCTAAAACCATGGCAAACATGTAAAATCTTTCAATAAATATGTAAAATTATGTGGAAATATAAAATTTATTGGCCTAATAGTAAAGTTTTAGCTGTCACAGGACTGCTAGAAGCGCAGGAACCTCCGGATGGAAA
>JAISEW010000129.1 GCA_031263945.1 Gracilibacteraceae bacterium
CGGCGTTGCACAGCAAGGCGCGGTAACTCATCATCGCCGCTTTGGGCTGACCGGTCGTGCCGCCGGTGTGGATCAGCATTTGGATATCCTCATATTCCGGCGTTTCATAATGAAGGGCCTGAGCGGGGCGATAGCTGATCACGGTTTCATAGGCATACCGGTCCCGCTCGTCCGCCTCGCCGCGGATAGCCACATACTCCCGTTCCGCCCCGTCCGTCCGGAAAGGTTCCATGACGGCGCGCCTGTCGCCGGAATAAAAAACCACTTTAGGCGTTTCCTGGGCGACCAGCCTGATCAGCTCTTTTTTCCCCATCATGCAGTTGTACGAGGTTATGATGATCCCGGTTTTATAGGACATCAGAAAAGCGTCCAGGAAAGCCACGTTGTTTTCCGAGCAAAACGCCACGCGGTCGCCTCGGCGGAGACCGGTCACTTCGGTCAGAAAGGCGGCCATGCTCTCCGCTCGCCGGTCGAGATCGGCAAATGTGTAGCGCCGCCCGGTGTCAAAATCGCAAACAGCTTCCATCCCGCCGGAGCAGGTCGCCCGGAATCGCCCCAGATCAACAACCTTATTCTGCGCAAACAATACTCGTCCCCTCCTTCACAGGCCGCGCCGTCAGCCCTGGGCGCGGTCTTTCACGCCTGGAGTCCCGCCAGCAGCCGCGGCACGACGTCGTACAGATCGCCGACGACCGTGTAGTCGGCCGATTCCGCGATCGGCGCGGTTTCGTTTTTTTCCACCGCCACGATGAACTTGCTGTCGCGCACGCCTGACAAATGCTGGATCTGGCCGGAAACTCCCAAGGTGAGATACAGGTCCGGCGCCGGTTTTTTCCCGGTTATGCCGATATAGCTTTCCTCCGGCAGCCAGTGGCGTTCTTCCGCCACAGGCCGGGTGCAGCCCACTTCGCCGCCCAGGGCCCGCGCCAGGTCCTCAGCCAGCTTTAGATCTTCCTTTTGGGCGAGGCCGCGGCCCACGCAAACTATCACCTTGGCGGACATGAGGTTCGAGGCGCTCTGATGAGGCTGCAGCTCCACCAGCCTGACCTGATCCGCCCGCGCCGCCGCCGCTTTTTCTACCGGCGCCGCGCCGCCCGCCGGGAGAGGCTGAACTTTGCCCGCTGCCATCGTCGCCATGAAGGGAGTCCGCGCGGTCGTTTCCCCGGCCAGACACAGACCGCCGTATATATAGCGCTCAGAGTAAAAACCGCCTTCACCGCGCTCCAGTTTTACGCAGTCGGAGATCAGTCCGGCCTCCAGCCGGGCCGCCATCCGGGCGGCGATCTCCTTGTCCCGCCGGCCGGCGCCCAGCAAAATGGCCGCCGGCCGCTCCAGCCGCGCTTTCTCGCTCCAATCGGCCACATATGATTCCGGCCGCGCCCCGCCCTCAAACAGGACGACCCGATCCGCGCCGCGCCTGGCGGCTTCCGCCGCCGTTTCCTGATCACAGGTCAGGCATACGAGCGTTTCGCCCCGGGCCAGCCCTTTGGCGCTCGCCAGCAGTTCGCCGGCGGCGCCCGGTTTATCCGCGATCACCCAAAATTCCGCCATGTCCGATCACCTCCTTTTTCAACAAAAACCTTCCTGTTTCAGAATAGTTAAAAGTTCTTCCGCCGCGTTTTCCCCTTTCAGCATGATCCGGCGGCGGTCCGTCGCCGTGCCCAGCAGGCTGTCCCGGCGCGCCAGCGGTTTGAGCGTCTCCGGGTCCAGCCCCAGATCTTCCGCCGAAAACCGTTCCGCCGGTTTTTTGCTCGCCCTCAGTATCTCTTTGAGTCCGGGGATGCGCGGTTCGTTGATATCCGGCAGCACCGTGATCAAAGCAGGGAGCGTCGTTTCCACTATTTCAAAACCTTCTTCCAGTTTGCGCTTTGCCGTGAGCGTACTCCCGTCCAGGGATATTTCACTGGCGCAGGTGACGACGGGAATATCCAGCAGTTCCGCCAGGCGGGGGCCTGTCTGCTGGGAATAGTTGTCGCTGGAACCCTCGCCGCAAACAATAAGGTCATAATCGCCGATTTTACGCGCGGCGGCGGCCAGCGCCCCGGCTGTGCCGGCGGCGTCCGCTTCTTCCAATTCCTGGCAGCAAAGCCAGACCAACCGCGTGACGCCGCGGGAGAGAACGTCTTTGACGGAGTTTTCCACTTCGGCTGTTCCCACGCTCAGAGCCGCGACTTCGCCGCCAAACTGCTCCGCGAGCCGCACGCCGCATTCCACGGCGTTGCGGTCATAGGGGCTGATCCGGTACTTGGCCCGCTCTTTCAATACCGCCCGCGTGGCGGCGTCAACTCGAATATCCGCTTCGTCCAAAGTCCATTTATAACAAACGATGATCTTCATAACACTCCTCGCGGCAGGGAGAAGGAGCGGCGCCCCTTCTCCCGCCGTCTCTTTTGCTGGACGCCTCTGATCCAGAGGCGTCTATGGTCTCAGTATATGGCCGGCGATGACGACCCGCTGGATCTGATTGGTACCCTCAAAAATCTGCATGATCTTCGCGTCGCGCATCAGTTTCTCGATCGGGTAATCCCGGCTGTAGCCGTAACCGCCGAATATCTGCACGGCGTCGGTGGTCACTTTCATGGCGGCGTCGCCGGCAAAGGTCTTGCACATGGCCGCTTCCTTGCCATAAGGCTGCCCGGCGTCCTGCAGGCGGCAGGCGTGGCGGACCAGCGCTCTGGCGGCTTCCGTCTGGATCGCCATATCCGCCAGCATGAACTGGATGGCCTGATTGGCGGCGATAGGCGCGCCAAACTGCTTGCGCTCGTTCGCGTAGCGGACGGAGGCTTCCAGCGCCGCCTGACAAATGCCCACGGCCTGGGCGCCCACGCCGGCGCGGGAGGAGTCCAGCGTTTTCATGGCGATCTTAAAACCGTCGCCTTCTTTGCCGAGCAGATTGCCCGCCGGTATCCGCGTGTTCGTGAAGATCACGTCCGTGGTGTTGGAGGCGCGGATACCCATCTTGTTTTCTTCTTTGCCCACGCTGACGCCGGCCCGGTCACGCTCCACGATAAAAGCGCTCAGCCCCTTCAAACCCTTGCTGCGGTCCACGGTGGCAAACACCGTGTAAACGCTGGCCACGGCGCCGTTGGTAATAAATGTCTTATTGCCGTTCAGCACATACTCGCCGCCCTCGCGCACGGCGGTCGTGGCCACGGAGCCGGAATCGGAGCCGGCGCCGGGTTCGGTCAGGCAAAAAGCGCCCAGTTTTCCGGACTGAATGATGTCAAAATAGAGTTTTTTCTGCGCGTCCGTACCCGCGATCAAAACCGGATAGCAGGACAGACCCGTGGCTCCCAGCGTCGTGGCCATCCCGGCGCAGGCTCTGGATAATTCCTCGGCTATGATGGCCGACATCAGGGCCGACATACCGGGGCCGCCGTATTCCTCCGGGATCGGCAGGGCGTGCAGCCCCAGCTCGATCCCTTTGTTTATCACGTCCCAGGGAAACTCGCCCGTGACGTCGGCTTCCTTGGCCGCCGGGGCCATGACGTTTTCCGCGTACTCGCGCACGCTCTGGATGATAAGCTGCTCTTCTTGTGTCAAATCGTACATTGCCTTGTTTCCTCCAAAATCAAAAGTCGTCCGCGAAGATATTGCCTTGGGCGATGGCCTGAGCCTTGAGCTGCTCGCGAAAATCAGGGTGCGCGATGCTGATGATGGCTTTGATCCGCTCTTTATTGCTGCGCAGGAATACGTCGGCGACGCCGTATTCAGTGACAAGATACATGACGTCATAGCGCGGCGTGCTGACAATGGAACCTTCCGGAAGTTTGGCCACAATGTTGGAATGGACTTTGCCTTCCTTGTCTTTCCGGGTGGAGCGCAGACACATAAATGATTTGCCGCCTCTGGATTTAGCCGCGCCGCGCACAAAGTCGATCTGCCCGCCCATGGCGGAATACTGAGTGACGCCGATCGCCTCGGAGCAGCACTGGCCGATGATATCCGTCATCATCGTGGCGTTGATCGAGACAAAATTGGGCACTTTGCCGATGGATTCCGGCTCCAGCTGATCCCAACAGTCGCTGAACGTCACTCGCGGATCGTCGAATATATCATACAAACGCTGATCGCCAAACGCGCCCGCCGCGTAGATATGATCCACAGAGCCGCTTTCCAGCAAATCCACCATGCAGTTGGTCATGATCTCGGTGCGAATGGTCAAGCCCTTCTTTTTCCGCAGACCCAGGCCGATGCTGTCACCCAAACCGCCCATGCCGATCTGGAACGTGGTTCCCTGATCAATATGCGGTAAAATATACGAAGCGATCTTCTCGTCAATTTCCTCCGGCGGGTTGGTGGGCAGGGAAGGAAGCGGGTGATCGTGACGGACAAAGTACTGAAAACGGCTGACCGGAACTTTGACCTTGACGGCGTCGCCCCGGATCGGCTTATTGTATTTGTTTATGACCGCGATAAGTTTGGGGGCGTTACGCATGATATTGGGGGTCCAACCTACGCCCAGGGCGCTCAGATTAACGTAGCCGTCCTCGTCCGGCTCACAGACTTCCGTGATGACGGAGTTGACTTTGTAAACTTCCTGCGCCGCGCGTTCCCAATAGGTGTACGGGACGGAATGAAAATCAATCGTGCCGATTTTGGCGGACGCGCGTTCCAGCACGTTGGGAAAGATGCTCATGGTATGAAACGCTTTTTTGTATTTGGGATCGTTCAAAATCTTAAACGGCGCCAGGTACATACTGGCAATCAAAAGCACGTCCTTCAGTTCTTCATAACGCTCCGCCAGAGCGTCCAGCACGCCGTAAGGCACGCAGATCGTGCTGCCCATCCAGATCCGGTCGCCTGACTCGACTGTGGCGGCCGCTTCCTCAACAGAAACAGTTCTCTCTTCAACAAATTTTTTCCAATCCGGCATAATACATTCTCCCTTCATATTTTGTTATAGTTCAGACCATCGTCATAATGGATTCCCGCATGGATTCCGGCATAAAGCCGGAATGACGCGGGGAGCGGTTCACCCCATTATCCGGTCAAGTATCTCCCGCGCCGCCAGCGGGCAGGGCGAATCCAGCGGCAGCTCCAGGAGCGAACGTCCTTCCCGGTCATATTCGTTCAGCAGATCATCCTCCGGCAATATACCAAAAATTTCCAGTCCGATCCGCCGCAAAACCTCATCCCCCGGCCGGTCGCCCCTCACCCGGTTGAGGATCAGCCCGGCCCGCTTCACGCGCAGACCCTCGTCATAACTGTTTGCCACCCGAATGATGCCGGCCGCCGTCTCCAGACTGCGCGCCGACATATCCGCCGCCACCAGCAGGACGTCGATGCTTTTCAGGACGCGCCGGTTCAGCTGCTCCGGTCCCGCTTCCCCGTCGATCACCACCGCTTCGTAGTCCGTGATCAGCGTATCTATCCCATAGCGCAGCAATTCGTTCACGGCGCAGAAACAACCGGGTTCCTCCGGCCGGCCCATCGCCAGCAGGTCAAACCCGCCGCCGTGAGCGAGGATACCGCGCATCACGGACTTGGTCGGCCCTTCGCTTAGTTTTTCCTTGGCCTCGCGGGAACCGATGATGTTCTTCCTGATCTCGCTCACCGTGCCCTTTAGCTCCAGACCCAGCGTATAGGGCAGGCTCATGGCCGAATCGGCGTCTATGGCCAGCACCCGGCCCGGAAAACGCTCCGCCAGCAACCGGATCAGCAAAGTCGCCAGCACGGTTTTTCCCGTGCCGCCTTTACCGGTGACCGCTATTGATCTTACTCTGTCCATACGGCCTCGCTCACTTATTTTCTTCTATCGTTTCCATATATTCGGTAATAAGGGCCCTGATCTCATCCGTCTTCTTGTAACGCCCGTCCACGGCGTCCACATCCAGATATAGAGTCGGCAGGCCGAATTTTTCCTGGATCATGTCCGTGATGATCTTGGCGGCGGCCCAAGTGTGCTTGCAGCCCACATGGCCGATGAACATCGATACGTTGACGTTGTAGTCGCCCATCGTGTTTTCCACCAGATCGATATAATCCTCGACCGGGCCGGAGGCGCCGTGGATCATGGGCAGGGCCAGCCCTTTTTTGGCAAAATCGATACAGATAGTGTCCAGATCGTCGATATCACGGAAAACATGCCCGCGCTGATAGCCGAAAGCGTCCATGACCAGGACCGCCCCGAATTTCCGCTCCATCCAGTCGAGGATGCCCACATTGGACCACAGCATGTTTTGCAGCCAGGAAACGCGGTATTTTTCCTCCTTGACCGCGCCCAGGCCTTTGTCGATCGCGTCCTGACCGACGGCGTACTGAGCTTCCAGATAGGAGAGCATAGCCGGATGACCCACCATGCCCGGGATCATCTCATTCAGGACCAGCAGGCGGCCCGGCAGCGGACAGGGCGTGATCTTGCGCATATCGGCGATCTTGTTCATCAGATCGTTTGTCTGGTTGGAAACCGTCATGATCGCCTGGAACTTATCCCAGTCCAGCTTCTGGCCGGTAAGTTTTTCCAGGAATTCGATGATCTCCTTATACTGCCTGGCCATATACTCAAAACCCATTTCGTTTTTGCGGAAAGGGACGTCGATGCAATAGGACGGACATCCCAGATGATCGCAGATGAAGGGGTAGGCCACGCGGGAGTTGTCGCAGGGAACGGTGGAATAGATGAAAGCGTCCGGTTTGTCCGGCATGTCGCCGGAGAGGATGGCGCCGATATCCACTTTGTCGATCCCGCACATCGTCGGCGCGATGTATTTCTCCGCCAGATCGATATACCGGGCGGCTACTTCCGGCGTGGAGGCCAGGCGGGTGGGGATCATGTCCAGCACGAACGGCACGCAGTCAAAGGCGTAAATCAGTTCGACCGGGGCGCAGGCGCCGACATAGATCAGGCGTTTGCCCTCGTCATGGGCATGATAAACGGCGTCCCAGGACGCTTTCTGCACATCGAACATCCACATCTGATCCGCGTATTTTTCCTTGGCGTGTTCGATGACGCTGTCAACTTGATGCGAAATAGTCCCAATCAAATTGCTCATGGTTTTTCCTCCTAACTTACTCGGTTATTTCTCGATCATTTCGATAAAGGCTTCGGCGCGCACGGCCAGCTGGCCGACGTTGGTCATGATCTCCTCGCGCTCCAGCAAGATCAGCGGAACGCCCGCTTCCTTCATGCCCTGGTGCGCGTCGAAATACAGACCCTCGCCGCCCCAGATCTCACAGTATTTGACGCGCTCGTAAATGATGCCGTCCACTTGGAAATCCTTGCAGAACTTAACGATCAGATCCGCGAACTCGTCGTGCAGATCCACCATCCGCGGACATACGGGGCGCTTCAGGTAAGAACGGGCGATAGAGGTCAGGACGTCTTCGCCCTCCAGCTCGACCGGCTCCCAGAGATAGCGGGTGCCGAAACACAGCGCGTCCGTGACCACCAGGCCGCCCTTGTCCTCGATGACTTTGATATACTCCGGGTCGTCCAAGGCGCTGCCGACGAGCATGATCCGGGCGCGGTAGTCGCTGATCGGGGGCCGGCTCCCGGCCTTTGCCAAAAAGTCTTTCAGCATCTCATTGTATTCTTCTTTGGGCATCGAGGACGCGGCCAGGATGAGTTTCAGGCGCTCGGTCCCGCTGATGACGGGAGCGTCGCTTTTGCTCAGATCGTACAGCTCGCGGATCAGCCGGCGGGTCTCGTTGTAGAGCGCGACGGAGGCCCTGATCTTTTCGTCGGTGATCTCCACGCCCATATAAGCGCCCAACTCGGTCCGCAGCTGCTCCAGGTAGTCGTGGTAATATCCGACGGCGTTTTCGTTATACATGCGCGGAGCCGCGATCTGTTTCAAATAGAATTCCTTTTTCTCCGCGTTGCCATCCACATATTTCCAATTATCGAAAATACGCCCGGCCATCAGACAGCCGTCCGAAGAAACCACGCCGTCCATGAAGTCGAAGGTCCCGTCGATCAGATACTGCAGAGTCCCGCGGGCGTAGCTGCAGGTAAAAGTGGACATCCACGTGTCGCCCTCGCTCAGATCCGTGACTCCCGTAGCCCGCAGGCGGTAAGGCATCGCCCCGGCGGCGTGCAGTATCTCCTCCGGCACGTGACAGCAGACCGTGCCGATGACTTTTTTGCCCTGCTCTTTCCACGCCGTCACGGATGAATTTCGCAGTTCGGCTTTTTCAAACAATGTTTCTGTACTCATTTCTGCCCTCCCGGTTATTTAAAATTTGGTTTTCTTTTGTGCAAAAACGCGCCGACGCCTTCCTGCCCGTCTTCGGATACCATGCACATGCCTTGCGCGACCGCTTCCATATCCAGCAGCTCGTCAATGCCGATATCCAGACCCATGTGGATCAACGCTTTAGACTGCGCCATCGAAAGACTGGGCTGAGCCGCCAGCCGCGCCGCTGTTTTGGCGGCGACTTCCGCCAGTTTATCATGTTCCGCCACTTGATTAACAATGCCCAAGTTCAAGGCTTCCCGAGCGTCAATATTACGGCCGGTAAAAACCATCTCTTTCGCTTTGGGCAAACCGACCAAGCGCGGCAGCAAGTAGAGACTGCCGCAATCCGGCGTTAATCCGATATTGACGAACGCCGCTCCGAACACTGCCTGATCGGAGGCGATCACAATATCGCTGAGCAGCGCCATTGACAGACCGGCGCCCACCGCGAACCCGTTTACCGACGCGACGATGGGTTTGGGACATGACATAAACGCGCCCACTAATGACTTGGACGCAGCCTTGATCCCCTCCACCGCCTCCTGAAATCCCACGCCTTCAAACGCGGTCACGTCGCCGCCGGCGCAAAAAGCCTTGCCCATACCGGTGAGAACGACGACTTTGACCGCGGCGTCCGCTTTGACCCGCGCCAGCGCCGACGCCAGTTCTTCTCCCAGTCTCGCGTCCAGAGCGTTCATCTTTTCCGGAACGCACATAGTGACCGTGGCGACGCGGTCAGCCGTCTCATACTTAATGCTCCGGTACTCCGTCTTCATGTCCATTTCACATTCTCCTTACATTATTTACCATGTGTGCTCGATCGCCTGCCGGTCGCAGGCGCTCTGGCAAGGCAAAGGATCCGGCGGGCGATCCTGGGGTTTGCAGGCCGCGCAGACGGCTTGCAGCGTTCTGCGCCTGTCCTCCCGCACGACGGCCATCTCGTCGCCCCAATCATCCTCCTCTATCACAAACAGCTCCTGCGGACATCCGCCCACACAGCCGCGGAGCTGGCAATCCCCGCATTTTCCCGTGTCGATCCGGATATAATATATTCCGGAACCGTCTTCGCAGCCGTAATTGGCAATCATCTAAAACCCCCTCCCGTCATCTGGGTTTGCCGCCTTTTTTCTCATACAGGGCTTTCCCCATCAGCGCCGCGCCCAGGGCGCCGGCGATCTGCGCGTCGTAATCGGTCCGCAGCGCCTCCGCGCCGATCAGCCGCTCGATGCGTTTCACCACGCCGCTGTTTTTGGCGATGCCGCCGGTGATGGCAAAATCCAGCCGCATTTCGTTGCGCTCCAGCAGGCGCGCGACACGCAGGGCCATCGCGTGACAGTAAGCGGCCAGCACTTTTTCCTTGGACCAGCCTGAACGCATCAGGTTCGTGGCCTCCGTTTTGGCGAAAATCACGCAGATGCTGGATACCGGCGGCGGCTCGGCGTCGATGCGAAAAGACATCTCCCCGATATCCTCCACATGGACGGCCAGCAGATTGGCGATGACCTCCATGCCGCGCCCGGTGCCGGCGGCGCATTTGTCATTCATCATGAACGAGGTAACGGCGCCGTTTTCATCACAGTGGATGGCCTTGCAGTCCTGCCCGCCCATATCCAGCAGCGTTCGCACCGTCGGCCCGTAGATATAGTTGGCGCCTTTGGCGTGGCAGGTGATCTCTGTCACGGTGCTGTCGGCAAAAGGCACGTTGACGCGTCCGTAGCCCGTGCCCACCGTATAGCGCAGATCTTCCGGCGTCAGATCCGTGCCCGCCAGCGCCCAATTCATGGCGTCCACGGCGGACGAGGGGCTGTTGGAACCCGTCCGGATGCTGGCGTAGGCGTAAAGCTTGCCGTCAGCCATGATAGCGGCCTGGGTGCTGGTAGAACCTATATCTACGCCCGCCGTCACCAAGGAGCCGCGCCAGTCCGTTATTTCCGGATTTTGCCAGCGGGATTCCTCCCAGCGCCAATACTCGACTTTTTCGATATTCCTATCAGCCATGGGCTGCACCTCCCCGCGCGTTTTCCGCCGCTGCCGCGGCCGCGGCCATAGCGCTGACAAAATTTGGATATTCAGGCACGAATATTTTCCGGCCCGACTCCTTGCCCATACATTCGACCAGGCCCACATTGCGGGCCGGGCCGCCGATCAGGACCAGCTCGTCCGAGAGCCCCACGCGGCGGAACAGCGCCCCGATCCGGTTGGCGATGCCCATATGGATGGCATAGGCAATATTTTCCTTAGATTCCTGTTGGTGGATCAGCGAAACGACCTCCGATTCCGCGAAAACGACGCATTGAGCGTTCATGGGCACTTCCCGCGTATGCCGGAGCGAGTAAGGCCCCATGTCCTCGATTTCCATCTGCAGGGCGCGGGCCATCGTTTCGATGAACGTCCCGGCACCGGAAGCGCATTTATCGTTGATCTCGTATTTTTTGACCTTGCCGTCCGGCTGGAGGCGGATGGCGCGGCTGCTCTCCGCCCCTAGGTCGATCACCACCTCCGCGTCCGGTTTGACCATGCGCGCTCCTCTGGCGGCGGAGCTGACTTCGTTGACACATAAAACGGCAAAGGGCACGAGAGCGCGTCCCGCTCCGGTCGCCGCCACCGCGTCCACATCGCTCTCCGTCAGCCCCGCCTGCCGCAAAACCAGTTCGTAAACCGCTGCCGCCGCTTTCACCGCGTCGAATTCGGTGAGGATCATGGCTCTGGCGGCGACCTCGCCGTCCTGCAGCGCCACCGCTTTTATATTTTGACTGCCGCTGTCGATTCCCACTGTGATCATATTATCGATCTCCCTTTCCGCTTCAGTCATGTTGTGAAAATTGTGAAAATTGTCTTGTGAAACCTTTCGCGCGTATATTACAGAGTAGTTGCAATTTTCGTGCCACCATTGTGAAACACCGCTCAAAGCCCGTGTTTCGCGGGCATACGTTTCCTCCGGCGGCACTCAGGACAAACCGGCCGTGCCATTTCACGCCAATATCATGCCATATCGCGCCATATGATGCCATAACGCGCCGCGGCAGAAATGTCCCAGTGTACAAATGGGAGCGGGGACATGGATTCCGGCATGAAGCCGGAATGACGGGACGGGGGAAAGCAAGATCGTAGGGCCTCTACGGAAACCCGTTTCAAATATGGTGCGGGTCGACCAACCCTTACCCACAAATTTGTCATGCACCCCCCACCTAGCGTCATTCCGGGCTTGTCCCGGAATCCACAAAGTTTTAGCCCAAGAATTCCGGGGGATACCTAAATAAGGGTACACGCAGTTCGGTTCCAACAACTCATCCGCGCCGCACAGCGGCTTGATTCGTTGGGAACCTGTTGCATGGCTCCTACCGCAGTTCAACTGCGCTCTGCGAGCTTGTTGCCGGACTAAGTCGCCCTAAGTCTCCGCCTATACAAACGGTGTCAAGGGCGGACTAAGCCCGGCATGGACTCGACTAACCTTCGGCAGATTTTAGCGTTGGTCGGAATCCCGCCGAAGTAAGTCTCGTTAAATCGCTGGGTAGGAGCGCAAATACAGGTATGGTAATACCTTTAAATTTTGTAAATATAATCTTGCTGCTATATTAACTCAAACGGCCCTGTACGCTACATCATGCCGTATCGTTTCAGTTTACGGTAAAACGTCCTGAGCGGCACACCCAAATTCCGCGCCGCCTTAGTTTTATTATTGCGGCATAATTTCAGCATCTGGGCGAAATCCCGTCTCTCATCATAGAGCGCGGGCTCATCATCCTCCCGCTCCGGAGGGAAAGAGCGCGGCGGCGCGGCGGCCGCAAAATCACCGGCGCCGAGGTAGCGCCTGATTTCCGCTTCGCTGATGACTGCCGAGGCGGAGGTGCTGATAATGCCTTCCAAAAGGTTAAACAGCTCCCGCACGTTACCCGGCCACGTATACCGCTTACAAAAAGCGATCGCGTCTTCCCCCATGCTGACCGCCGGTTTGTCAAGCCGGGCACAGATGCGGGTCAAAGCGTGATTGATCAGCAGGATGATATCCGAGTTTCTGCTGCGCAAGGGAGGTATCTGGATGCGCGCGACGCCCAGACGGTAAAAAAGGTCCTCCCGAAACATGCCGGTTTCAATGGATTCCCATAGCTTCTTATTGGTCGCGGTGACGACGCGCACATCGGTCGCTATGAGATTATTACCGCCCACGCGGCGAAAACTGCGCTCTTCCAGGATCCGCAGCAGCAACGCCTGCAAATCCAGCGGCATATCGCCGATTTCATCCAAAAACAGCGTGCCGGTGTTGGCCAGCTCAAATTTGCCGATGCTGCCTTCCTTGCGGGCGCCGGTAAAAGCGCCCGGCTCGTAGCCGAATAATTCGCTGGCGATCAGATCCTTGGAAAACGAGGCGCAATTGATGGCCACAAACGGTCTGGCGGCGCGCCTGCTGCCCCGGTGGATGGCCTGAGCCAGGACATCTTTGCCTACGCCGCTCTCTCCCATCAGCAAAATGCTGCTGTCCGTGGCCGCCGCCATTTTAGCGCTGCGGATCACGTCCGCCATCGCCTCGCACTCATGCACCACGTCGTCAAAACTGTAGCTGGCGGCGTCGCCGTGGACTCTGGCCGTCAGTTTAGCGACATGTTTGAGCGAATTCATGGAAACGCTGATGCCCTTGATGTGGAATCCTTCTTCGTTATAGGGCGCCGTACTCATATAGAAAAAAACGTTTTTACCGCCCTGTGACAGCTGGACCGCTTTTTCATTCACGCGCACGCGGTTGTTGATGATATCCCAGAACTGTTTATTCTCCGGCCTGCGCTCGATAACGTCGTCCAGCGTCTCGTAAAAATAGTCCCGGCGCGGCAGCGACAGCATCTTTTTCACTTCCTCGCTAAGAGAGAGGATGCGGTTACCGCCAATGGACTGATCCAGGGAAATGCTGCCGACGCCCTCGGTAGCGTCGGCGGTGTTATCGACCTGAGTGAACCAAAACAGCTGCAGTTCTATGCCGCGCACGATCGAGACCGCCAGAGCCGGCGACAGTTCGCTCGCGTATTTTACCGGCGCGGCCAGTACGATGCTGCACATGATGTCGCCGTTGTCCAGCCGCATCGGGGCGAACACAAAGGCGGCTCCGGTGAGAAAAGCGGCGTAATGCTCAAAGCCCGACATCTGCAAGCAAGCGCCTTGACGCATCCCGACGGAAAAAACATTCGCGCCGATCTGATCTTCCGCCCACTTGGTTCGCGCCTCGATCCGGCTGGCCGCCGCCCAAGTCAAAAAACGCTCGCCGCCGTACAGGCGCAGCAAACTGCCGTTGTTGGCAAACAGGATAATACCAACATTTTCCAGTAAATCGCTCCGCGCCAGCGGTTCCAAAACGCTGTTAGCATAAACAAAAAGCCGTTTGGTCTGACGTTTGATCTGCTCGTAATTCGCCGCCGGCAACTTCTGCGGCAGCGCGTTCATAAAGTCTATATTGTAACCGGCGCTGCGTTCCCAGGCCGCCCGAACCGTTTCGCCCAACACATTCCAGCGCTCCGGCTGGCTGTGCAGGCGCGCCCACTCTTCCTTCGTGCGGACAGGCTGGTTCATACGCCTTTATCAGGCCGGTTTTTCTATCAAAATGTTATTCCTGATAAGGTCTATTTTGGTGATGACGCCGCGAACCGTGACATCCCGGCCGAGTATATCGGTCAAAACGACTGTATCTCCTCTCACGTCTACCTCGCTGACGCTCTCGCACACCAAATTGCGCTGTCCGTCCGTCTCGGTCGTATACACCGCCGACAAACACATCAGCCTTCTCCCCCTCCCAGTAACGCCAGCGCCTCCGCCAGCGCGCCGCTGCCGCGCGTCAGCCCCTCGGCGCCGTCAGTCAGTTTGGCCGCCGCCGCCGTATGCCCGGCGCCGCGCAAAACGCTCGCCATATCCGTCAGTTCGGCGGCATGTTCTTGGTTGTGGACCAGCAAATATTTCATCATAGCCCGGATCCGGGTTATTTCCTCGGATTCAGCCTCATGTCTGTGCTCGTGATCGTGGTCGTGCGCATGGCTGTGTGTGTGATCATGCCCGTGCGCGTGGCTATGCCCGTGAGCGGGCCGCTCGCCGTCATGCTCATGAAAATGTTCATGCTCATGACTGTGTTCGTGTTCGTGCGAGTGTTCATGCCCATGGCCATGAGAATAAACACTTGCGTGGGTGCGGCCGCACTGTCCGTGATTACGCTCATGCGAATGTTCATGTGGGTGTTCGTGATTATGCTCATGTGAGTGTTCGTGTTGATGTTCGTGATTATGCACATGCGAGTGTTCATGATTATGCTCATGTGGGTGTTCAGGTTTATTCATGCCGCCCTCCTCGCTTGCCGCGTGTTCCGTAATATAACATTTCGAGTATACTGATACTCAAAACTATTATAACATCATTTGCCCGCCAAACGCAATACTTTGTTTATGGAAAAAATATCCATGCGCCGCAGCATTATTGATGGGAATGAAACCCCCCAGTATAACTCCGTGTTATATCCAGCATTGAATTTTAATATTTGCAATAGTTCGAAAAGACTGTCATAATGCTTTCGACACAAGGAAAATTGTTCATGAACACAGGAGGTAAACATTGGAAACAATTCGCATTGGCGCGGGAGCGGGGATGGAAACCGATCGTCTTCAGCCGGCACTGGACCTAATTGTTAAAGGCAATATAGACTACATTGTTTTCGAATGCCTTGCGGAAAGAACGATTTCTTTAGCGCAGCTGAGAAAGCTCGAAGATCCGGACAAAGGCTATAACACGATGCTTGAATATCGCTTGGAAAAAGCACTGCCCTTAGCTTATAAGAACAATGTCAAAGTCATAACAAACATGGGGGCGGCAAATGTTCGGGCAGCGGCAGAACTGGCTGTCAAGATTGCCGCCAAACATCAACTGCCGCTAAAAGTTGCCGCTGTCTATGGGGACGATATTTTTAACAGAATTGATAAATACTATGAGTGTCCGCTCATGGAAAAACCGAATCTGAAACTGGGAGATCTGAAAGACTATATTGTATCAGCAAATGCGTATATTGGTTATGAAGG
>JAISEW010000181.1 GCA_031263945.1 Gracilibacteraceae bacterium
CACAGGCGCAATTTTTATGCAACAGCAAATTGTCAGATTTAATGGAACATTTGCCGTTTCCGCGCAGTTCCTGACAATCAAATAAAAATTTTTTGCATTTTGCGCCGAATATGCTATAATAGCCTTGTTCAACAGAAACGGGAAGGAAGTAACCTGCGTATGCCTAACAAGGAACTGCTGCTGATCCCAGGCCCCACGCCCGTGACGGACGAAGTTTACGCGGCGCTGGGCCGCGAGACGATGTCGCATACGGATACCCGTCTGGCGGCCCTGTTTAAGGAAGCTCTGGCTCTGACCAAAGATATCTTCCGTTCGGACGGGGAAGCGTATGTCGTGGCCGGCTCAGGGACGCTGGCTATGGAAATGGCCCTGACGAACACTGTCGCCCCCGGTGAAAAGCTGCTCGTGATAAGCCATGGTTATTTCAGCGACCGCTTCATGGGGGTAGCGGCGGCATTGGGCATCAGGGCGGAACGTCTCACCGCGCCGCTTGGCGAGCGGGTCACGCCGGAGGCGGTGGAGGCCCGGCTGCAAGAAGGCAGGTTCAAAGCGGTCACTGTGACGCATGTCGATACTTCGACCGGAGTTATGGCGGATGTGGACGAGTTGGTTCCTATAGTGAAAAAATACGGCGCTCTTTTTTTGCTCGACGGCGTCTGTGCGGCGGCGGCGATGGAAGAAGATATGTCCCGCTCCTACGGCGCGCCGGATCACCGCATTGATCTCGTGCTGACGGCGTCGCAAAAAGCGATCGGCGCCCCGCCCGGTCTCGCGATCGTCGTTTTCGGCCCGGCCGCCCTGCAGGCCCGCGCGGCGCTGCCCAAAGCCGGCAGTTATTACTGCGATATCGCCAACTGGCGCGACATCATGCGCGAGCCGAGCAAATATTTTGCCACGCATCCCGTGAACTTGATCTACGCCTATCACGCGGCCATGAAAATCATCGAACGCGAAGGCCTGGAAGCGCGCTGCGCCCGGCACGCCGCCATCGGAGCCGGTATGCGGGCGGCGCTGACCGGTTACGGCTTCGGTTTGCTGACGGCTCCGGGCAGCGAAGCGCCGACTTTATCTTGTTTTATATACCCCGAAGGACTGGAAGACCTCTCTTTCCGCGAAGCACTCAAGGCGAAAAAACTCATTGTCGCCGGCCTTTTAGGCGAGTTGAGCGGTAAAGGGTTCCGGTTAGGGCATATGGGCAATACGCGGGAAGATGAATTCCTGCTGGCTATCTCTCTGATCGGCGAAACGCTGGGCGAGTTTGGCTTCAGCGCCGACATCCCGTCGGCCCGACAAGCTTTTTTATCGTTTTACAATATATAATGAATAATTTAACACATGGAGGATAATCACATGGGAGTCAATAAAATCACTGTAGTCGGCGGGGGCAACACGGGTATCACAACCGCTTTCCTGCTCATGCTCAAAGATCTGGGCGACATTGTGGTGATTGATCTGCCGCAGTTTACGAACACCGTCAAAGGCAAAACGCTGGATATTTTTGAGGCCGCGCCGCTGCTCGGCTCCGGCGCCTGCGTCGTCGGGACAGGCGACTACCGGGACACCGCCGCTTCTGATCTTGTGGTCATCACGGCCGGACTGCCCCGCAAACCGGGCATGACCCGCAACGATCTTGTCAAGGCTAACGCGGAAGTCATCAAGAGCGTGGTGACCGAAGCGGTGAAATATTCGCCGGACGCGGTCATTCTGGTGCTGACCAACCCGGTGGAGATCATCACTCATCTGGCCTATAAATATTCCGGCCTGCCGCGTCTCAAAGTATTAGGTCAGGCTGGAGTGCTGGACGGAGCGCGCTTCCGCACTTTTGTCGCCGACGACCTGAATGTGAAATCGGAAGATGTGACGACGTTGGTTTTTGGCGTACACGGCGACGACATGCTGCCTATGACGCGGATATCCGCCGTGAATTCCGTTCCGCTGGAAAATCTTGTCTCGCCGGAGCGGCTGGAAGAACTCGTCCGGCGCACCAAAGGCGGCGGCGCGGAGATCGTCAACCTGCTGGGGACCGGCAGCGCTTATTTCGCGCCGGCGGCGGCGCTGACCGCTATGGCTTCGTCGATCCTGCGGCATGAAAACAGGCTGTTTTCCACCGTCACAAATCTGGACGGCGAATACGGCTACCGGGATGTGGCCCTGAACGTCCCGGCCGTGCTGGGGCGCGGCGGTATTGAGCGGATCATAGATCTGCCGCTGACACCGGCTGAAAAAGCGGTGGTCGACAAATCCGCCGCCGAGGTGAAAGGTCTTCTGGCCGCTTACGTCTGATGGTCTAAGGAAGTGGCAGAGAGCCGCCGGGGATCCTTTTGGAGGGGCAATGCTCTGTTTGAATAAAGTCAATGTGTATTACGGCGAGATCCACGCTCTGAAAGACGTGTCCCTCCGAGTGGCGGAAGGTTCGGTGGCGGCGCTGTGCGGCAGCGCCGGTTCGGGGCGCAGCACTTGCCTCAAGGCGATTGCCGGCGTCATCCGCCCGCGCACCGGTACGGTTGTTTTTCGCGGCGCCGATATAGCCGGCGAGCGGACGGACAGACTGGGGATAGTCGCCGTACCGGATGAACGCCGGATTTTTGCCGGCATGACTGTATTGGAAAACCTCCAAGTGACCGCTTCCCTTCCGGAAGAATACCCGGCGCGCATCGAAACGGTGCTGCGGGTTTTTCCCCTGCTGCGCCAGCGGCAGCATATGCTGGCCGGCTGCCTGCCCGGCGAAGAGCAGCAGATGCTGGTCATCGGCCGCGCGCTCCTGCTGGCCCCGGCGCTCCTGCTGCTGGATGAGCCGACCCGCGGTCTCGGTCCGCCGCAGGCCGCGGCTATCATGCGCTGTATCCCGGCGATCAACGCTCTGGGCGTCACTATTTTGCTGGCGGAGCAAAACATGACTTTAGCCTTGGCCGCCGCCGAAAAATACTATGTTTTCGCGGAAGGGCAGATCACAGAGGAGGGTTTCGGGGGTAAAACTGATGGTTTTTGACTTGATCGTACTGGCCGTTATATTATGGAGCGCTTTCATGGGGTTCCGCAAAGGCCTGCTGACAGGGATCGTAAAATTGGCCGGCAAAATAGCGGCTATCGCGGTGTCCTTCCTCTTCTACAAACCTTTTTTAAGCCTGATCGAAGGCGTTTATCCGCTGCGGGACGTGGTGGAACCCTGGGTGGGAATTTTTCTGCAAAACGCCGGCGGCGCCTTTTCCGGCTCCGGCGGAGGGACTTTCAATCTGCCGGAAGGTTTTACTCTGCCGGACGATTTCACTTTGCCGGACGACTTTACCCTGCCGGAGGGCGCGGCTTTGCCGGAAGGTTTTACTCTGCC
>JAISEW010000221.1 GCA_031263945.1 Gracilibacteraceae bacterium
CGTAACGGTCAAAGGTCTCCCGGCGAAAAGCGCCAAAAGGCACCGTATCGACATAGCCGTCCGCCGCGCCGACGCGAAAAGAGGCGCCGCCCACGCCAAACCGCGACGAGAGCATCAGGGCGATAGCCGTCCCCCAAAATCCTTCCCCTTTGGTCTCCATCACGCCGCCGACATTGTCCGCGCCTGTTTTTTCCAAATATAGCAAACATTGGCTGATATAGTCCAGCGCATAAGAACTATGAGCGTCCAGTCGCACGATATACCGGCCCCGCGCCGCCCGGATGCCGATGTTCATGGCCCGAGGAGCCGTGCGCCCCGGGTTTTCCAGCAGACGGATATTGGGATGCT
The DNA here is from genome assembly GCA_031263945.1 of Gracilibacteraceae bacterium. GTDB lineage: Bacteria > Bacillota > Desulfitobacteriia > Desulfitobacteriales > Syntrophobotulaceae > JAIRRL01. The sequence goes on from JAISEW010000221.1 coordinate 349, forward strand.
CGTTTTGCCAGCGCGCGGCCCTCTCCAAAGTGCCGTCGGCGGACATGCCGTCGATCAGCAGCACTTCCAGGCGCTCCGCCGGAAAATCCTGCCCGAAAACGGAAGCCAGACAATGGTCGATATGTTTTTCCTCGTCGCGCACCGGAATAATAACCGAAACTTCCGGCGGGAGAGCGGCCGGCGCTGTCATGTATACGGATGCCTCGTTTCCATGTTTTTCAATACGACCAAAATCGCGGCGGTCAGCCAGAGGATCGGATCCTCGAACAAGCGCCCCTCCGCCTGCGAACTGACAAAGACCGCCGCCAGCCAGAGAACACAGCCCAGCCCGATATAGTAGGAGTTGCGGTAGTCGTTGAACATGCCCAGATAACTGCTGTGCCCCAGCGCGTAGAGACGGAAGACCGTCCAGCTCAGGGAGACGACGAGAAGGAGGACGAGAAAAAGCCCGGCGGAGCCGAGTTCGGCGGCGATAGTCAAAACCGAGGTGTGCGAGAGGGTGGGACCGTCGGAAAGCGTGCGCAAGGATGAGTAATCGCTTAAAAACACGGTTTGGAAAGTGCCGAGACCCGTGCCCAACCCCGGATGATCCCGGAAAATAGCGGCTGCCGCCCGCCAGAGATAGACGCGCACGGGGTTTGTTTCATCCAAATTTTGGAAAAGAGCGGCGAAACGGGCGACGATGTCCGAGCGGGTGGCAAAAATGACGGCGCTGCCGATAACGCCAAAGATCAGCGTCCAGAGGGGGGCCTTTTTTTCCGGAAAAAGGATGAGGGCGGCCAGCGCGACCACGGCCAGAGTGACGATCCCGCCGCGGGAGGAAGTGAGGATGAGCTGGAGGAGCAGGACCGGCAGAGCGGCGATGTAAAGTATTTCGCTCCGGCGGCTTTTGGCGTGGGCGCAGAGCAGAAAATCGGCCGCCACGGCCAGAACCAGATAGCGGGCAAAAATATTCGGATCCACAAAAGTATCGTTTATCCGCAGCACCGTTTCCCGGGCCAGATGCTCGGCCTGCCATATCTGTACGCCGGAGCGCCATTCGTACCAGGTGAGCGGAGCCAGAGCCAGAGCCGTCCAGAAGACGGCGCGGAAAGGGAGCAGGAGGGTGTTTTTTTTCGTGAGCACGGTGACGGCCAGAAACGAGGCGAACAAAACTATGAGACGCGCGCTTTCCGCTATGGTGCGGGCCTTGTCCGCGGACCAGAGGACGCTGACGACCCCCAGGCCGATATAGGCGAGCAGCAGGGCGGTCAGGGGCTGGCGAAAAGCGTCCCGCAGTTTTTGCCGCGCGGCGGGACGGAGGATGAGGCGCGGGATCGCGGCTAAAATCAAAGCGATACAAGTCAGTTTTGCCAGGGAGGTCTCACCGATCAGCCGCCCGGCCGGCCCCAGATCGGGATAGAAAAGAATGGAAATCTCCAGGGCGACGGCTAAGGCCAACGCGGCGCTCAGCCAGTCCGGCCGCCGCCAGGCCAGGGCGGCGAGCAAAACGACGGTCAGAGACAAGGCGACTGCCTGCAGCATGTTAACCTCCATACAGCTACAGTGGGTGCGAATGTGTTTGGGAAATCAATCAGCCGCGCCGGCGGCGAAAGACGAGAGCGCCCAGCCGGCGGAAATCCGAGTCGATGAGACCAAGCAAAGCCAGATACAGACAGGCGGCGGCCGCGGCGGCCGCCAGCGGGTGCCAACCGCGCAGACACCAGGCCGCCCCGGCCATGATCAGCGCCGCCGCGCCCACAGGGAGCATTTGCCGCCAGATGCTTATGGGATAAACATTGCGGCGCACCAGCACGTAATAGCCGAGAAAGATGAGGACCGCCACGGCGAGGACGACGGCGGCGATGCCGGTCAGCCCCGCCAGACGGTAGCCGAGCGGCATAAAAATCAGCAAAGCCAGAAGACCGGCGCCCTGAACCGCCATGCGCTGCGTTTGCCGGTTGGTGGTCGTCAGAACGTCGCCCAGAGAAAAACTGAGGCATTCCAAGGCTAAAAGCCAGGCGACCAGCGTGAGGACGGGGGCCGAGGCGATGAACTGCTCTCCCAGGAGCCAGCGGATGAAAGGGGCGGCCAAGACGGAAAGCAAGACGCTGCCGGGCAAACCGATCCCAACTAAAAGCTTGCATATTTTTTCCGTCGTCTGCCTGTGCCCGCTCCGGTCGCCTAAGCCCTGCTGATAAAGAACGGGGTAGAGGGCGCTGGTCAGCGTGCTGGGGATAAAGAGCAGGAGCTGGATCAGCCGGTATGGCGCCGCGTAAATCCCTACCTCATATGTCGTCGCTCCGCTGAAAGAGAGCAGCAGGACGCTCATTTGCAGATAGAGATAATAGAACATGCGGTGGACGCCAAACGGCAGAGCCTGACGGATCATGGCCGGCAGAGCGCGCGGGCGCGGCCGGGGGCGGATCCGGCCCCGCAGCGCCATGATCAGCAGAATACCGACGGCCAGATAGACCGCGAGCTGGGAAATAAGCACGGCCCGGACGCTCAAAGAAGCCAGGATGACCGCTGCGGAAAAGCCGGCCAGAAGGATCGCCGTCAGCAATTGGTAAAACGCGGCGACGGCCATCCGCTCCACCGCCTGGTAATAATTGTAAACAGATTGGCAGACGGCGTTGACCGCCGTGCCCAGGCCGGCGAAAACTATGAGGTTTTGCACCGGGACGCCGTAGCCGGCCGGACGCGCGCAAACGAGCATGAAGGCATAGGCGGCGGCGGCCAGGACCGTTTTTACCAGCAGGGCGTTGCCCAGATATTCGGGCAGAGCGGCGGGCCGGCGCGAGCCTTCCTGCACCATGAGCTGGCTGAGGCCCAGTTCGGCGAAAACGATGAAGGTGCCGGCGTAAGTGAGCGCTATGCTGTAGCCGCCGTATTCGTCCGGCCCCAGATAGCGGGTGAGGAAAATCGCGACGACGCCTGTGACGACTTTGGCCAGAACATTGGCGGCGGTGAGGGCAAAAGCGTTTTTGGCGATGCTGAGGATGTTCAACTTGCCGGCCGTTTCTTCATGCCGCGCGCCGCAGGGCTTTTTCGTAAACCGCTATCGTGGCGCGGGCGTTTTGCTCCCAGGTGAAGCGGGCGCGGACGAGAGCGCGGCCCCTCTCCCCCATGGCGCGGGCCGCGGCCGGGTCAGTTAGCAAAGCGCGGACGGCTTTTTCGATGGCCGCGCTGTCACGCGGCGGGACGAGGAGGCCGGTCCGCTCGGCGGCAATGAGAGCGCTGATTCCCTCGCCCTCCGTGCCAATGAGCGGTTTGCCCAGGGCCATCGCCTCCAGATAGGCGATGCCAAAGGCTTCGTCCCAGCTGGGCATGACGAAAATATCCGCCCGGGCCAGCTGGCGCAGGGCTTCGGCGTTGGGCAGCTCACCCAGGAATTCGACGCAGTCGGTCAATCCGAGCCTGTCCGCCAGAGCTTCCAAGCGGCCGCGTTCCGTCCCGCCGCCCGCGACGCGGTAGCGGAGACCGGGGTATTGGCGTCGCAGGGCGGGCATCGCTTCGAGGACGAAGCGATGCCCCTTGGGCGGGCGCAGGTAGGCCAGCGTGAACAGCACCGGGCCTGCCTGCGCCCGCCCGGGCGGCGGGACGGAACCGGGACCGGCCGGCTCCGGGGGGCTGTCCGCCCTCCCGGCCGGACCCGCGGGCGGCGCTTCCGCCGCCGCGGCCGCCATATCCGCGAGGTCGACGCCGTTATACACCACATGATATTTGCTCAGGTCGTCCGCCCAATCCTCCAGGTGATAGTTCAGCCGGAGCTTATCGCTCACCAAAATCACCGCGGCGGCTTGCGCGAGCGTCTCCCGGACGCTGCGCGCCGCGCGGGGGCGGCCGCTCAAGGTTTGGGCGAAATCCTGGCCGTGAACGGTCACGACGAGCGGCACGCCCCATTCACGGCCAAAGGCGGCCGCCGCCGCGCCGTCGGGATGGGCGACATGAGCGTGCAGCACGTCAGGTCGCCCATCCCGGCGAAGCCGCCGCAGGATAGGGGCCAGGGCCAGGCGGTAACCCAGGGGCGTCCAAGGAAAAAGGAGATTGCGCGGCAGTTCCGGCGCCCGCGGGTGGTAGACCGGCATCCCCGCCTCAAGCTCCGCCGCCGGCGTTCGGGCCAGTTTCCCGTAGCGCGTGTGAGCGGGAAAGAGACGCGGCGCCCACGGCGTCGGGTGGATGAGAGTCAGATCCACTCCGGCCGCCCGCAAGGCCGCCGCTTGCTTTTGCACGAAAATGCCGCTGAGCGGCGAGCCCGAAGTGGGATACATGTGCGAAATCATGAATACCCGCATCAGCGGATGAAATTGGTGCGCGCGCGCTTCTGCTCCGCCGCCGGCCGCGGCGCCGAGTCCGCGGCGGCGGCCAGTGATTTGACCAGCCAGGCCATGTTGCGCCCCAGCGTTCGCATGATCTGCAGCCCTTCCTCATCCTGCCGCACTTCCGCCGGCGTGTTGCCGTGGACGGCGTTCCAATACTGGGAGGGAACGACGGGCATATTGCTGATGGTGAAATACTTGTTCAGGCGGTCAAAAGCCGATCCCGCCCCTCCCCGGCGGCAGCTGACGACCCCGCAGGCCGGCTTATAGGCCAGCTGGCCGCTGCCGGAATAGAACATCCTGTCCAGCAGAGCGCCCAAGGCTGAGTTGATGCCGGCGAAATAAACCGGCGACCCCACCACCAGCCCGTCCGCCTGGGCGGCCAGCGCCAGACACCGGTTGACCGGATCGTCGTCAAACGCGCAGCGATTCAGTTTCTGCTTTTGACAGCGCCCGCAGGCCTGACAGCCGCGCAGCGGATCGTTGCCGATATGGAAAATCTCCGTCTCGATGCCCTGAGCGGCGATCTCTCCCGCCACTTCCGTCAGCGCCGTAAATGTACAGCCGTTTTTTCTGGGACTGCCGTTGATCAGCAAAACCTTCACTGTTTTCCCTCCCTACTACTTTTGGAATCAATCCCCTCCCGGCGGCCCCCCGGAATTTCCGGTCAGATCTCCTGGATGATCGGCAGGATCATCGGCCGCCTTTTAGTTTTTTCATACAGATGCCGGCTAAGTTCCTCCCTTATTTGCGATTTCAGGATGGACCATTCGGGCACTCCGTTGCCCAGGCACCGCTCCGCCGTGGCGATGATTTTGTCTTTGGCCTGCACCAGCATGGATTCGGACTCGCGCACATACACAAAACCGCGGGTGACGATATCCGGCCCGGCCACGATATCGCCGGTCAGGTGGTTGAGGGTCATGACTATGATGAATAGCCCGTCCTGAGACAGCTGCCGGCGGTCGCGCAGAACGATATTGCCCACGTCGCCGACTCCGAGTCCGTCGATGAGGATGCGCCCCGCCGTCACTTTGCCGGCCAGAGCCGCGCCGTGCCGCGTGAATTCCAGCACACTGCCGTTTTCCGCGATGAAGATATTTTCTTTCGGGATCCCGAGCTGCTGCGCCAGCAGACCGTGTTTGACCTGCATCCGGTAGTCGCCGTGTACCGGCAGGAAATATTTGGGTTTGACCATGTTCAGCATGAGCTTCAGTTCTTCCTGATTGCCGTGACCGGAGACATGGACCTGATTGGCGGAGCCGTGGATCACGTTGGCCCCGAGACGGAACAGCTGGTCGATCGTGCGGGAAATCGATTTTTCATTTCCCGGGATCGGGTTGGCGGAAATGATCACCGTATCGCCGGCCTGGATCTCCAAGCGGCGATGATCGCCCGCCGCCATGCGGGTCAGCGCCGACATGGGCTCGCCTTGACTGCCGGTCGTGATGATGCAGACCTGATTGTTCGGCAGTTTCACTATTTCATCCACATCGACCAGCGTTCCCGGCGGCGAGATGAGATAGCCGAGTTCGGCCGCGATCGTCGCGTAATTCAGCATGCTGCGCCCGACGATGGCCACTTTGCGGTTCGTCTTGAAAGCCGAGACTATGACTTGCTGCACGCGGTGGACGTTGGAGGCGAAACTGGCCAGGATGATCCGTTCCTTCGCGTTTTGAAAAACGGTGTCAAACATCTCGCCCACCTTGCGCTCCGTCATGGTAAATCCAGGATTTTCCACATTGGTGCTGTCGGATAAAAGACAGAGGACGCCCTGGTGCCCTAATTCGGCAAATTTTTGAATGTCCAGCACTTCGCCTATGACCGGCGTGTGATCGAGTTTGAAATCGCCCGTGTGGACGATGGTGCCCAGGGGCGTGTGTATGGCTAATCCCACCGAATCGGGGATGCTGTGACTGACCCGGATGAAATCAATGGTAAAAATTCCCAGCTGAATGGAATCGCCCTGTTTGACCACGGTGCCCTTGATTTTGTTGATATTGGTTTCTTTGAGTTTGGCCTGAATGAGTCCCATGGTCAGTTTTGTGGCAAAAAGCGGCGTGTTCACGTCCCGCAAGAGATAAGGCAGCGAGCCGATATGGTCCTCATGCCCGTGGGTGATGACGATGCCCAGCAAACAGTCCAAGTTGTCCAGGATATAAGCGTAATCGGGGATCACTACGTCGATCCCCAGCAAATCATCTTCGGGAAAGGCCAATCCGGCGTCAACGACGATCATCTGGTCGTCATATCTGATCACCGTCATGTTTTTCCCAACTTCTCCCAAACCACCCAAAGGAATAATTTGCAGTTTATGCTCCTTTGGCAAAATGTATTACCTCCTCTTTTTAATTTAGAGACTGGATCAACCGCGCGGTTTCCCGCAGCAGTTCCTTTTCCCGCCCGTTCGGTTCGGTCAGCGGCAGACGGCAGGGCCCGACGGAGTGGCCGAGAATCTCCAGCACGAACTTTATCGGCGCGGGGTTCGCGGTGATGAATAAACCTTTGAAGATCGGGTATAATTTTTTATGCCATTCGAGCGCTTCTTCCGTGTTGCCGATGGCAAAAGCTCCGATCATGCGCTGCATTTGCAGGCCGACGACATGGGCGGCCACGCTGATCACGCCGCGGGCGCCCAGAGCCAGCATGGGCAGAGTGAGCGAATCGTCGCCGGAGTAAACGGCGAAATCCGCCGGCGTTTTTAATATGACTTCACTCATCTGATCCATGGAACCGCTGGATTCTTTCAGCGCGGCGATACCCGGCAGGGCGCTCAGGCGCGCCGCCGTTTCCGGCAGGAGATTCACGACGCTGCGTCCCGGGATATTGTACATTACCACCGGCAGGGGGGTGGCGGCGGCTATCGCCTGAAAATGCCTGTACAGGCCTTCCTGAGAAGGTTTGTTGTAATAAGGGGTCACGGCCATCACGCCGTCGAGGCCGATATCCTTTGCCGCTTCCGCGAGTTTGACGCTGGCGGCTGTCGAATTCGTGCCGACGTTGCCGACGACTTTGCAAGCGGCCGGCACGGACTGGCGCACCACGCGAAATAATTCCGTTTTTTCCTCCGCGGACAGATTGGGGGTTTCTCCGGTCGTCCCCGCCACCACGATGCCGTCCGAACCGTTCGCGGCTAAATACTTGGCCAGATCCGCCGCCGCCGCGTAGTTTACGCCGCTTTGGGCGTGAAAAGGCGTGACCATCGCCGTCAAAATACGTCCAAACATCCGAGTGCTCCTAATTAAATTGAATAAATTTGTTGTGCAGCATTTGTACGGCTTCCGTCAGACGCGGTCCCGCCACGAGTACCCAGATCGTCGTGTGCGAATCCGCGGACTGCAGGATCTCAATATCCCGTTCCGCCAGCACTTCCGCCACGTCGGCCATCACGCCGGGCGCGTCGGTGATGCCGCCGCCCACCAGAGAAATGATGGCGCAACCGGGGAGTGTTTTGGCCGTGATGCCCATGTTTTGCAGCACGCCCGCCGCCTTGCCGGCCAGTTCGTCTTTTACGGTGTAGCGCACCGCGTCCAGCTGGGTGCTGATAAAATCCACGCTGATGCCCGCCAGCGCCATTGATTTGAAGATCTGGCGCACGACGCGGGGTTTGTCCTTATCGCCGCTGATGTCAACGGTGATCTGCGTCACTTGCGGCATATGGGCGATACCGGTGATCAGGCGATCGCCGATCATGTCGGCGCCCGCGGCCCGGTCCGGCTGGCTATTGGTCACCAAAGTGCCCGGCGCGTCGGAAAACGTGCTTTTGACGCGCAAGGGAATGTTTTGCCGCATGGCGATCTCCACGGCCCGGGGATGGATCACCTTCGCCCCCTCATGCGCCAGATGGGCGATATCGTTGTAGGTGACGACATCCAAAATACGGGCATCCCGCACTATGCGCGGATCGGCGGTCATGACGCCTTCCACGTCGGTGTAGATATCCACAGCCTCGGCGCTTAACGCCACGCCGAGCGCCGCCGCCGAGGTGTCGCTGCCGCCCCGGCCGAGAGTCGTGACGCCGCCGTCTTCGCTCACGCCTTGAAAACCGGCGACGACGACGACGCAGCCCGCCTTGAGTTCCCGCAAAATTTCCTGGGGATCGACCCGCAGGATACGCGCTTCGCCATATTCCGCGTTCGTGATGATCCCCGCCTGCCCGCCCGTGAGCAACGCCGTCCGCAGACCGTGACTTTGCAGCGTGGCCGCCAGCACCGCGCCGGAGATCACTTCGCCGCAGCTCATGAGCAGATCCAGTTCCCGCGCGGGCATCTCCTTATTGATATCGGTAGCCAGTTTGATCAAAGTATCCGTGGCATAGGGGTCGCCGCCGCGGCCCATAGCGGAGACCACCGCCACCACCGCGTAATTTTCGCTTACGGCGCCCAGCACCTTGGCGGCCACCTGCGCCCGGCGCTCTTCCGTGGCGACGGAGGTGCCGCCAAATTTCTGTACGAGGATTCTCAAATATTACCTCACTTCCTGCAGCAATTCCGCTATTTGCACGGCGTTCAGAGCCGCGCCCTTGCGGAGTTGATCCCCGGAGATCCACATGTTCAGGCCGTGCGCCGTCGTCAGATCGGCGCGGACGCGCCCGACAAAGACATCGTCCTGGTCCGTGGTTTCCAAGGGCATCGGATAACGCGCCGCCCGGATATCGTCCGCCAGACGCACGCCGGGCGCGCGCTCCAGCAGGGCTTTCGCTTCCGCCGGGGTGATCCGGTTTTCCGTCTCGATATTGACGGATTCGGCGTGAGAACGGAAGACCGGGGCCCGCACGCAGGTGGCGGTCACGAGCAGATCCGGGCGGTGAAAGATTTTTTGCGTTTCCCGCGTCATTTTCCATTCTTCTTTTGTATAATCTTCATCCTGAAACACATCGATCTGCGGAATCAGGTTAAAGGCGATCTGATAAGGAAAAACCCGGTGGGGAGAGATCGGTTCACCCGCGGCCCAGCAGCGCAGCTGATCTTCCAATTCGGTCATGCCGTCCCGCCCCGCCCCGGAAACCGCCTGATAAGTGGAGACCACCAGACGGCGGATGCGCGCCGCGTCCTCGATTGGTTTGACCGCCACCGCTAAAATGATGGTGGAGCAATTCGGATTGGCGATGATCCCGTTATGCCCTCTGATATCAGCGGCGTTGACCTCCGGCACCACCAGCGGCACGTCGGGCCGCATGCGAAAAGCGCTGCTGTTATCTATGACGACCGCTCCGGCGCCGACCGCCGCGTCCGCGAAAACGGCGCTGTCCGAGCCGCCGGCAAACAGGGCGATATCCACGCCGCGAAAACTATCCCGCGTCGTTTCCCGCACCTCGATCTCCCGGTCCCGCCAGACAACGGTCCGCCCGGCCGAACGTTTTGTCGCCAAAAGACGCAGGTCGTCCACCGGGAAATCCCGCTGCGCCAAAATATTCAAAAATTCCTGTCCCACGGCGCCGGTGGCTCCGACAATAGCTAAGTTAGCCAAAATATCTCACTTCCGTTACTCACATTATTGTTACCCCTATTATAATGCAAGCGGACCCCGCCGTCAAGGAAAGCCAGTCCTTCTATTCTACTTCCGAAATCAGTTCAAACAATTTTCCGACGAAATACAGCGGGATGTTCGTAATCGCACCGTTTTTCAAGAACTCGTTTGTGCTAAGCCGCACCGCGGTTTTGGGGCTGCGCCTTGCGATATAGTTTTTGAAACTGACGGCGGTTTTGCTGCCGCCCGACTTTACTTCCAGCGGAATGATTTCTTCGCCGTGCTGAAGCACGAAGTCAATTTCGCGTTCTTGCGCAAAAGAATAGAAGTGGGGCGCTTG
>JAISEW010000246.1 GCA_031263945.1 Gracilibacteraceae bacterium
GTCGCCGCCGGCAGCCCGGATCCGCGCGGCGGCGTCCTCCGCCTTGGAGACCGTGCGCGTGGCGAGAACCACCCGCGCGCCCTCGCCGGCGTACGCCGCCGCGATCGCCCTGCCCACGCCCTGACCCGCCCCGGTGACTATAGCTGTCTTGCCTTCCAGTTTTCCCATAGTTATTTCCTCCTGATGATCTCGCTTATACTGCGTCATACTTGGAAATATAGTTTTTCCCCAATCGGTCAGCTGTGATATACAGTACGCAGGCCAGCGCCGTCGTCGCGCACGAAATATAGAAAGTGGCGCCGTAACCGCCGAGATTGGCCGCTATGGCGTTATAGACCGGCATGAATATGCTGGAGCCGAGCGTCGTCGCGATCGACACCGCTCCAAAAATAGCGCCGTAGGCTTTGATCCCAAACGCTCTCCGCACATAGATCGGCGGCTCGATATTGTAAACGCCGAGTCCCAGGCCGAAGACCACCGCGGCGGCGTAGACGAAGGTGGTGCCGCTCGTCAGCGAAAGCAAAATCAGGCCGGCACAGGTAATCGTCGTGCCGGTGATATTGGCCTGATTGACCCCAAACTTATCAGTCGTCGCGCCGAGGAATATTTTGCCGGCGATAAGTCCAGCGGCGCAGCACGACACGATCAACCCGGCGCCGACCGCGTCCATCGCCAGATCCACCCGGCCAAAAGTCGCGAGCAGCTGGTTGGACGCGGTCGTGATGCTGAAACAGAACTGCCCGATAAACATCAGGAAAAAGGCCGGCGTGGCGAGCGCCTGTTTCATGGTCAGACCGCGGGGAGCGCCGGACGGCTGTGCGCTTTTCGCGTTTTCAGTCGTCGCTTCCGGCGCGGCGCCGTATGGAAGAAGGTTTTTTTCCTGAGGCGTTTTTAGGAGCAGCAGTGTGACGGGAACGCACAGAACCACGCAGATAAGTCCCACCGCGAAAAAACCTGTCCGCCAGCCGCCGGTGTCGATGATCCGGCCGACGATCACGTTCATGATCATGGAGCCGATACCGCTGAAGGCCAGGGCGACACTCATGGCGAAAGCGGTTCTTTCCCGAAACCACATGGTGATCATGGTCGGCACGGCAATAAAGTAGAGTACGCTGGAACCGGCGGCGACGACTACCGCGACCGCGTAAAAATGCCACAATTGAGCGCACAGGCCGTACAGGGCGCAGCCGCCCCCCAGCACGACGGAAGCCAGAGCCATAACGTAGCGGGGCTTGATTTTTTCAAACAGCTTGCCGGCCATCGGCCCGAGAAAAGCCATGACGATAGCGGAAATCGACAAATAGAGAGACAAAGTGGAGATGGGAACGTCCAGATCCACACTGATCGGATACAGAAAAACCGCGGCAGTGCCGCCGACCGTACCCAGCGTGCCGAAGACGAGCAGACAGCAGCCCGCCATAACCACCCAGGCATAGCCGGTTTTTGCGGTATCGCCGGTAGTCGCGTCGTTCAAAAACAGACACCTCTTTTCTATAAGAAATATCTGGGCATCGCTTGCGCGGCAGGGGCGACGCCCGAAGGTCAAAAATTCAGCTGGCGGCGTTGCCGCCGTCGACGGCAAAGATCGAACCGGTGATGAAGGAGGCGGCGTCGGAGAGCAAAAAAGTCACCGCGGCCGCGATTTCCTCGGTCTGGCCCAGCCGGCCTACTTTATTGCCGGCCGCGACGCGGTTATACATTTCCGGGTTTTCTTTTTTCATTATCAGCAGCGGCTCGGTCTCGATCGTGCCGGGGCACACGGCGTTGACGCGCAGCTTGGTGGTCGCGTACTCCAGCGCGGTGGATTTCGTCAGACCGACCACGCCGTGTTTGGCCATGACATAGCTGGTGATCTTGCTCAGGCTTCCCTTCAGGCCGGCGATGGAGGAAATATTGACGATGGAGCCGCCGTTTGCCAGCATGACCGGGATCTCATACATCAGGCAGGCGAATACGCCCATCATGTCGCACATGACCATGTCCAGCACTTCGTTGTAGTCGCTGTCGGCCACCAGTTTGGGCGGGAGTCCGACGCCGGCGTTGTTGACTGCGCCGTCCAATTTTCCATATTTATCTATGGTAAAATTAACCATATCCCGCACATCTTTTTCAATACGCATGTCCGCGTGGCAATACGCCGCGTCTCCGCCCCGCTCTTTCATTTCGGCCACGACCGCCCGGCCCTTTTCGTCCTGGATATCCGCGATAACGACCTTGGCCCGCTCGGCCAGCAATTGCTCCGCGCAGGTTTTGCCGATCCCCTGTACGCCGCCGGTGACGATAAACACTTTGTCTTTCATATTCAATTCCATAATAACCTCCGTTAATATCTCATCAGATGGACAGCGTCTTTTTCACATCCAGTCCCAGGACGACATGGGCGATCTGCTGATAATGCGCGGTCGCCGGGCGGTCAGCCGCCAGCATGGTCAGCGCGTCACGGATATAGCGGGAGACGCCCACGTCTTCATTCACGCCGATACCGCCCCAGAGTTCTAGGCAGCCGCGGGCGACGTCGGCGAACATATCGCAGCAGAAGGGTTTTAACATGCTGGTATGGGGTTTTCCGCCGTAGCCCTTGCGGAACCCCTGCAGTTCCGTGTGCAGGAAGCACTGAGCGGCTTCGATGCGCGTCGCGAAACGGGCGAGATGGTCGGCGATCACTGTCATGCTGCCGAGCGGCTCGCCATGGGATGTCCGCTGTTTCATATAATCGACGGTTTTGGCCAGTATGCCCTGAGCGCCGCCGACCGCGCAGCAGCAGGCGCCGATATAGCCGCTCTGATTGCCGATCCGGTCGAATTCCGCGCCATTGGGCACATTGCAGATCTGCTCGTGTGGCACGCGCACGTTCCGGTATGAGACGTCGCCGTTCATCGTGCCAGCCAGGCCCAGTTTTTTATCGACAGCCTTCGCTTCCACGCCCGGAGTTTCCGCGTCGACATACCACTGCCGGAATTTGCCGTCGTCGCATTTGCCCGAGGGGAAATGGAACTTGGCGATGGTCCCGTAGGTGGCAAAAAGTTTTGTGCCGTTCAAAATCCAGTCGTCGCCGTCTTTGACCGCGAAGACAGGAGCTTCCGTGTGGTTGAAGGAACCGACGGGATCGGTGCCGGTAAAAGTGAATTTGGCCGTTCCGTCCAAAGCCGCGTCAAGGTATTTGTCGACCAGTTTAGGCGCCATGCCGAGGAGATAATATGCTTCGCCGATAGCCGGCGCCAGCGCGAAAGCCAGTCCGGGGCTGACTTTGGCGAATTCTTCCTCGATGAGCCATTTGATGATCGGGCCGTGTCCGCCGCCGCCTTTGGCTTCCGGCAGCATTAGTACCTTACGGACACACTTCACCAATAAAAAAACAAAATTTCAAGCAGCCATCTTCGACAAATCACTGACTTTAGCTCCGAGGAACTGATTCAAAGAAGTCGTC
>JAISEW010000055.1 GCA_031263945.1 Gracilibacteraceae bacterium
CTGCTCGGCCCGCTGCATGGCGTCATACAGAGTTTTCATGTCGGCGGCCAGCCAGAGCGCCGAACCGACCAATACCGCGTCCGCGCCGGCCCGCACCGCGGCGCTGACATCCGCGGGCGTTCGGATCCCGCTCTCGCTGACGAGCAGGGCGCCGGGCGGGGCCAGTGCCGCCAGCTTCTCCGTGCGCGCGACGGTTCCGTCATCTTTTTCCAATAAATGGATGTCGCGGTTGTTGACGCCGACGATCCGCGCTCCCAAAGCGGCGGCCCGGGCCAATTCTTCTTCCGTGTGCGTTTCCGCCAGCACGGCCAGACCCAGATCGTGAGCCGCCGCGAAAAGTTCCGCCAGCGCCCGGTCTTCCAGCAGCGCGCATATGAGCAGGACGGCCGCGGCGCCCGCTTCTTTGGTTTGGCGCAGATCATCCGCGCCGAGAATAAAATCCTTGCGTAAAACAGGCAGGCCGGCCGCCGCCGTTTCCTCCAGCAAACGGAGCGAGCCGCCGAAAGACTTGCTTTCCGTGACGACGGAAAGAGCCGGCGCGCCGAGCGCTTTGAGTTCCCGCGCCACTTGGCCGGCGGAGCGCCCGCGCATCAAATCGCCCTCTTTGGGAGAGCGCCGCTTGAAGTCGGGAATCACGGGAATAAAACCGGCTTCCCGCCGCTCTCGCAGAGCGGCGGCCCAGCGGCCGCCTGTTTCATCCCGGGCCGCCGCCGTCATTTAAACACCCTCGGCGGCGGCAAAAGAGCAGGACATTTCGCGCAGCTCATCCAGCTTGCGCCGGGCCGCGCCGCTCGCGATGATCTCGCCGGCCAACTTGAGACCCTCGGCCAAACTGTCGGCTTTTTCCCCGATCAGCAAAGCGCCGGCGGAATTCAGGGCGATGGCGTCACGGCGGGGGCCGGTCACGGCGCCGGAAAAAACTCCCCGGATGGTTTCCGCGTTCTCGGCCGGCGTACCTGTCCGGATATCGGCCAGCGCGCAGCGGGTGAGACCGAATTGTTCCGGCGTGATATCATATGTCGTGATCTCGCCGTTTTTCAACTCATTGATCCGCGTCGCCCCCAGGAGGGAAATCTCATCCAGCCCGTCCAGACCGTGGACGAAAAGCGCCCGCGTGTAGCCGAGTTCGCGGGCCACATAGCTCACGGTGTCCAGGAGTTCCAACTTGTAAACGCCCAGCAGATGCCGCGGGGCGAAAGCGGGATTGATGAGCGGGCCGATTATCGTGTAAAAAATAGTCTTAATGCCGAGATCCTGTTCCGGCGGCAGGACTTTGCCCATGACCGGATGGAACAGCGGCGCGTACAGAAAAGCGACGCCGATCTCCTCGATCATCTTTTCCGCCTGCGCCGGGGTGAGATTGATATTGATGCCGAGGGCTTCCAGCACGTCGGCGCTGCCGGAAAGGCTGGCGATAGAGCGGCTGCCGTGTTTGGCGACCGGGACGCCGGCGGCGGCGGCGACGAGAGCGGTGGCGGTGGAAATGTTGAAAGTGCTGAGTCCGCCGCCCGTGCCGCAGGTGTCCATGAGTTCCGCCGTCACTTTCGGTTTGAGCGGCAGACAATTGTCGCGCATGGCTTTGGCGATAAAGGCCATCTCCCGGAGCGAGGCCCCTTTCATCAGCAGGGCGACCTGAAAACCGGCGATCTGGATGTCATTCACCTCATCGCGGCGAATAGCGGAGATCAAAGTAAAAACCTCGTCCTCCGTCAATTCCTCATGATTGGTCACTTTTTGCAATACATCTTTATACATTTTTTTCTCCTAACATAAAATTAATCGATGGCCGCGCGCAGTCCGCGCGTGAATTCCCGCACCGGCCCCAGGCAATCGACGCCGTGTTCGGCGATCAGCCGCACGATGGCGCTGCCGACGATGACACCGTCCGCCAGCGCGGCCATTTCCCCGGCCTGAGCCGGGGTGGAAATGCCGAAACCGACGGCGCAGGGCACGTCAGTCACTTCCCGCGCCCGGGCGACGATGCCGGCGACCGTATGGTCTATCTCCCGTCGTTCGCCCGTCACCCCCAGCGAAGAAACACAGTACAAAAAACCGGCCGCTTCGGCGGCGATCCGCCGCACCCGCTCCGCCGAGGTCGGCGCCAGCATGGAGACGAGGGTGACGCCGCAGGCCGCGCAGTCGCCCAGCAGTTCCGCCCTTTCTTCCCAGGGCATGTCGGGGACGATAAGGCCGTCGACGCCCGCGTCCGCGCAGTTTTCCATGAAGCGGCGGCTGCCGTAAACAAAAACCGGGTTTAAATAAGTCATAAAAAGCAAAGGGATATTCGTCCGGCGCCGCGCCCGCCGAACGAGGTCAAACAGTTTGTCCGCCGTGCATCCGGCCCGCAGAGAGCGGTCGCTTGCCGCCAGGATCACGGGGCCTTCCGCGATCGGGTCGGAAAAAGGAACGCCTATTTCAATCAGATCGGCGCCGGCGTCAGCCAAAGTGTAAATGAGTTTTTCCGTCATATCCATATCCGGGTCGCCACCCGTGACAAACGGGATCAGGGCCTTACGCCGGCCAAAAGCTTCGGTGATCCTATTCATGCAGATCCACCCCCTTGTATCGGGCTATCGCGGCAACGTCTTTATCGCCGCGGCCGGAGAGAGTAACGACGACGATCTTATCCCGCGTCATGTCCGGAGCGGCCCGGAGCGCCCAGGCTACGGCGTGAGCGCTTTCCACGGCGGGGATGATCCCTTCCCGGCGCGAGAGGTAGTCAAAAGCCTCCACCGCCTCCGCGTCCGTCACCGGCACATAGACCGCCCGACCGCTGTCGAGCAGCGCGGCGTGTTCCGGACCGACGCCCGGATAGTCAAGTCCGGCGGAAATGGAATAAACCGGGGCGATTTGGCCGTATTCATCCTGGCAGAAATACGACTTCATGCCGTGGAAAATACCCACGGATCCGTTGGCCATCGTGGCGGCGTTGCGCGGATCCGTGACGCCGAGACCGGCCGCCTCGCAGCCGACCAGAGCGACGCCCGGTTCGGCGATAAAATCGTAAAACGAGCCTATGGCGTTGCTCCCGCCGCCGACGCAGGCGGCGACGACATCGGGCAGCCGCCCTTCCGCCGCTTGCATCTGCTCCTTTATTTCCCGGCCGATGACGGCCTGAAAATCGCGCACCATAGTCGGAAACGGGTGCGGCCCCATAACAGAGCCGAGGACGTAATGGGTGTCCGCCACACGGGAAGCCCATTCGCGCATCGTGGCGCTGACCGCGTCTTTCAAAGTCATGGATCCCGTGGTCACGCGATGGACTTTAGCCCCGAGCAGTTCCATGCGGTAAACATTCAGCGCCTGCCGTTCCGTGTCCTCCAGCCCCATGAATATCTCGCATTCCATGTCCATCAGCGCCGCGGCTGTCGCGGCGGCCACTCCGTGCTGTCCGGCGCCGGTCTCGGCGATCACCCTCGTCTTGCCCATTTTTTTGGCCAGCAGCACCTGTCCGAGTACATTGTTGATCTTGTGCGATCCCGTGTGATTCAGATCTTCCCTTTTCAGATAGATTTTCGCGCCGCCGAGATCCTCGGTCATTCTCCGCGCAAAATACAGACGGGACGGGCGCCCGGCGTAATTGGCCAGAAGTTCCGCCAATTCGCCGGTGAATTCCGGCTCGGAGCGCCAGCGCTCATACGCGGCGGTGAGCTCCAAGATCGCGCTCATCAATGTTTCCGGGATGTAGCGCCCACCGTAAACACCGAATCTTCCTTTTTCCATTTCTTTCCTCCTCCTGGCTTTGCCGAAAAACAAAAATCCCCGACAAAGCATTGCTCTGTCAGGGACGAATAAGTACTATCCGCGGTGCCACCCTGATTCACGAAAAAATCGCGCTCTTAACAGGATACCAACATATCCCCGGCAACTGACGTATGCCGTCACGTCATGGAATACTAAGCCCTCAGGCTTTTGACCATGCCCTCAGCGGCCCATTTGACGGCCTGCA
>JAISEW010000018.1 GCA_031263945.1 Gracilibacteraceae bacterium
CCACCGGCTGTGTTTAATAAGACCGTTCCCCGCCGTCGTCATTCCGGCTTCATGCCGGGATCCATTCTCACGTTCGCCGTTTTTTTGGATTCCGGGACAAGCCCGGAATGACGCGAGGGGATCGATCCGGATCCCGTGATAACCTGAACAGGCCGTTCGGCCTGTTACATATCCGGGGGGATGATTGGAGAGCAGAGGATGAAAGCACCGAGATTTGTGATAAGCGCCCCTAACGGCCGCAGCGGCAAGACCACGCTGACGCTGGGGATTTTGCGCGCTTTCCGCCGTCAGGGTCTCCGGGTCCAGCCCTGCAAAAAAGGGCCGGACTTCATCGACCCGAGCTGGCACGCCCTGGCCGCCGGGCGGGAGGGCCGGAGTCTTGATCCTTTCTTTCTGACCCCGGAACAGTTGCGGAACCTTTTGGCGACGGCGGCCGAGGGCGCCGATCTGACTTTGATCGAGGGGGCGATGGGCCTGTTCGACGGTCTGGACGCGGCCGGCAGCTGCTCGACCGCCGAGGTGGCCAAGCAGACGGAGAGCCCCGTCGTCCTCGTCTTGAACGTGCGCCGCCAGACCCGCACGGCCGCCGCCGTGGTCTACGGTCTCCAGCGTTTTGACCCCGGCCTCCGGGTCGCGGGCGTGATCCTGAACGAAGTCAGCGGCAGCCGGCAGGAAAATCTGGTTCGCCGGGCGATCACAGAAAATTGTGACATCCCGGTGCTGGGGGCCCTGCCTTATCTGAAAACGCTGACGATCCCGGACCGCCATTTGGGGCTGGTGACCGCGGCGGAGTGCGCGGCCCGGGAGGAGATCATGGAGGCTATCGCCGACGCGGTGTGCCAATGCGTGGACCTGAAAGCGCTCCGGCGTCTGGCGAAGACCGCCCCGGCGCTGCCGGAGCCGGCCCCGCTTTTTCCGCCGGCCTATCACGGCGGCGCGCGGCCGAAACTCGCGGTCTTCCGGGACCGGCCCTTCACGTTTTACTACCCGGAGAATCTGGAGGCCCTGGCCAACGCCGGCGCGGAGCTGGATTTCGTCAACAGTCTGGAGGCGCCCTCGCTGCCGAGTGACACCGCCGGTCTCTATATCGGCGGCGGTTTTCCCGAGACAGCCGCCAAGGAACTGGCCGCCAACACTTCTTTGCTCCGCGAGGTGCGCGGGGCGGCGGAGCAGGGCCTGCCGATCTACGCCGAGTGCGGCGGTCTGATGTACCTTTGCCGCAGTCTCAGAACGGGGGATAATACGCACTATCCGCTGGCGGGAGTGCTGCCGGCGGACGCCGTGATGGGTTCGCGGCGTCAGGGGCACGGATATACCGTGCTGCGGGCGACGGCGGCCAACAGCTGGTTTCCCGGTTTGACGCTGCGAGGGCATGAATTTCATTATTCCCAGCTGGAAAATATAGATCACAGCCTTGATTTCGCGTATAATGTAGAGAAGGGGCGCGGTTTGGACGGAGCGCACGAGGGTTTTGTTTACAAGAACGTCCACGCCGCCTACACGCACATTCAGGCGCTGGCGGTCCCGTCCTGGGCTCCGGCTTTTGTGGAGCGGGCGCGGGACTACGCGGCGCGGGGAGGATAATATGATCGAACAGGAGTTTTTGGTTTTCAAAGCGGTGGCGGAGAGCAGCAATATTTCCCTGGCGGCGCGGCATCTCCATATCAGTCAGCCGGCCGTCAGCCTCCAGATCCAAAATATGGAAAGCTACTACGGCGTTAAGCTGCTGGAGCGCAGCAACAAGGGCGTGCAGCTGACGGCGGCGGGCCAGACGTTTTACAATTACGCCAACGAAATGCTGCTCCGGCATGAAAAGCTGAAAGACGAGCTTTCCCAGCTGGCGGAATGTCAGCGCGAGTATGTGAAGATCGGAGCCACGCTGACGATCGGCGAGTATGTGGTGCCGAATCTTTTGACCTATCTGTTCCGCGTTCGCCCGGACATCGACTTCAAGGTCAACATCGCCAACACGGAATCCGTGACCCAGGATCTTTTGGAGCGCAAACTGCGGATCGGCCTGATCGAGGGGCCGGTGCGCGATCACCGGGATCTGGCCCAGGAGGAATTTTGGCAGGACGAGCTTTTAGTCGTGACGCCGTTCCATCATCCCTGGGCGGCGAAGGGCTATGTGACGCTGAGCGAGCTGGCCGCCGCCCGTCTGATCATGCGTGAGGAAGGATCGGGCACGCGCAAGGTGGTCGAGAATATTTTCCATGAAAACGGCATCCGTCTCAGCGATATGAACATCATGATGGAGGTTGGCAACACCCAGGCGATCAAACAGCTGGTCGCGGCCGGTCTCGGGGTCACGATCATCTCGGCGCTGACCGTGCGCCAGGAATGTCTGGACCAGACGCTGCTCGGCGTCAAGGTGCAGGGGCTGGAGATGAGCCGCCCGTTTCGTCTGGTAACATATAAAGACCATAATCTGACGAAAGCGGAGCTTTTTTTCCTGGATTTCCTGCGCAGCGACAATTTGGCGAAAGTTCTGCACGAGGAAGGCGGCTGCCTGGAAGAGGCTGAGACCGAGTGGGAGAAATGAGTCTCCTGCTGCTCGGGGCCAGTCATCGGACGGCGCCGGTGGAAGTCCGCGAGCGTCTGGCCTTCACGCCCCTGCAAACCGCGGAAGCCCTGCCCGCTCTTTTAGCCTGTCCGGGGATAGAAGAGGCGCTAATCCTTTCCACCTGCAACCGCACGGAGCTTTATCTGGGCGCGGAGGACCGCGGCGCGGCGCTGGCCGCCGCCGGGGCGTACTGGGCGCGGCGGAGCGGGATGGAGTACGGGGAGCTGTCCGCTTTCACCCGAACCCTCGCAGGCCGCGAGGCCGCGCGTCATCTTTTTCGGGTCGCCGCCGGCCTGGACTCGTTGGTATTGGGGGAAACCCAGATCCAATGTCAGGTCAAACAGGCCTATGCCCTGGCTCAGGCGGCGGGGAGCGCCGGACACGCGCTTCACCGCGTTTGTCAGCAGGCCCTCCGCGCGGGGAAAAAAGTGCGCGCGGAGACGGGGATCGACCAAAACCCGGTCTCCATCCCCTATATAGCCATAGAACTCACGCGCCGTCTGGCCGGCGGCGTCAGCAGTAAACGCGTCCTCATCCTCGGGGCCGGCAAGATGTGCCGTCTGGCTCTCAACCATCTGCGGGACGCCGGCGCCGAGAGCATCATCATCGCCAGCCGCACTTACGAAAACGCGCTGGCTCTGGCGGAGGAACACGGCTGCCGGGCGGCCCGCTTCAGCGCTTTGCCCGAGCATCTGGCCCGAGCCGACATCGTCCTAGCCGGCACGTCGGCCCGGCACGCCGTTCTCCCGGCCGGAGCGGTCGCCCAGGCCATGAAGGGGCGCCCGGCGCGCCCGCTCATCCTCATCGACATCGCCGTGCCCAGGGACATCGAGCCCGCGGCCGAAAAGATCCCCGGCGTCACGCTCAAAGACGTCGACGACCTGAAAGAAGCCGAAAAGGCCAGCCGGGCGGCCCGGCTCGCGGCGGCCCGGCGCGGGGAGCGGATCATCGCCGCCGCCTGCAATCAACTGTTTGTTTTTTGAATATTAAAAAAGGCCAAAAAATATTTGCTTCCTTTCTGACGCCATATCATTTTATAATAATGCTATAAGATTTCGGGAAAATT
>JAISEW010000166.1 GCA_031263945.1 Gracilibacteraceae bacterium
ATTTGAAGCGCCACATTGATTGACGCGCGAAAAGCAAATTATAGCAAATTATGTCATGCGCTCACCTCGCGGGGAGTATTGACGAACTTCGCAAAAAAATGTATAATAGGCATTGCTGGCGGCAAAACCGCTGGTTTCAGCGCTGGAGAGGTCGCCTAGCCTGGATTAGGGCGCTCGCCTGGAAAGCGGGTAAACCGCAAGGTTTCGCGGGTTCGAATCCCGCCCTCTCCGCCAATGCTTACCCAAAAATCATCTTCTATCGCGGGCAGGAGGAAATTTTTTGAACACGACGACCCTTACCAAGGCGCTGAGAGATATGGACACGACGGCGCTCGTTTGGAAATTTGCCCTGTACAGCACCCGCCGGGGCCGGGATGGGCTGGAGCTGGACTGGTACCTGTGCCAAATGCGCGATATCGCGGATCTGACGGAAAAAACCCGGGAGTTTCTGTTGCTGAAACCGGTGGCCGATAAACCTGTCGCGCCGTATTCCCCTGTTCTCTCAGACAGGGAAAATATCGCCGCTCTGGCGGAGGGCGACGAATTGGTGCGGGAGCAGATCGGGGATATCATCCTGAATATCCGAAAAGGGCAGGTTTACGCTCCGGAAGATTACGTCGCCGGTGCTTTGCCGAAGATCAGCGGCTATGCTTTTTACGGCGAAAAAGAACGCCCGGGCGGCGCGCCGGAACAGGCGCTTTTCATGCGGCGGGGCAATCCGTTCCTGTCGGGAGCGAGCGCGCGGCTGTGCATATCCGACCATGAGGAGATCGTTACCTGCGACAAACCGCTCCTCAAAATCCCTCCCGCGGCGGATTTTCTCCTGCTGGGCGGCGTCTGCTATTTTCTGTCTTCCGCCATACAAAAGGATTTTTCGCTGGAGGACAGGAATTTTGCCATAGCGGGGGAGCGTCTGGCGCTGATCGCTGACGCCGGGGTTGCCGGTGATCATGAAAAACTGGAGCAGGTGGTGATGACCGCCAAAAACGCCCGGAAATTCATTGATTTTGACAAGCAGATACTGGATTACATCGCCCGCCTGTCCATCCTGGACCGGGAAGAATTTCTGAGCGCCTACGGCCTGACGATCGACCAGAGCGGCCGGCTGGACACTTCCGACGCCGAACAGTGCGAATTGTTCATTGATCTGCTCTGCTGCCGCAGCTGCATCGACCCGCTGGGCCGTCTGGCGGTGGGGACCAATATCACGCCCCGGCAGTAAATGGTAAAAAATGTCAGAGTAAATGTTTTTCAAAGGCGACGCGCAAGGCGTCCGCGGTCGTTTCCGCGCCCAGCTTGAGATAAACCATATTGAGCAGCGATTTCACCGTGTTGACGGACAAATCAAGGTGAGCGGCGCTTTCCGAACGGGAAAGCCCGTGATACATATCGGTGAGGACATCCATTTCCCTCGGCGACAGCGGCGTCTCATCCCCCAGCTGATGCCGGCGCCGGAATGCTCCGGCCAGCTCCAGCTGCCGCTTGGCATAAGTGGCGGATTTTCTGCTTATTTTTTCCAGCCACGGGCGGGGGATATGGTTTTTCTCGTTTTTTAAGGCTGCCGCCGTCAATGTCCGCATATCCTTGCCCATTTCGATAAAAGGCATGTCCAAACCGCCGCCGCGCGCGAGATCATAGGCAGTGCCCAGAACCGCCAGCGCCTCCGCCTGGTTTCGCGTCTGGTAAAGACAGGCGGAATGAAACACCTTGCGTTCCAGCTTCCCGAACAATACGCCGTGATCGCTTTCCCGGGTCAGAAAGGCCAGCAAATCGTAATAGCGCCCCTCGGCATAGTATATTTTCACGCGGATCTGGTTGGCAAACTCCGCCAAAAACGAGGACATGCCGCCGCTTTCGTCCAGGTCGCCGCGCAGCCATTCCGCCGCGTTCCGGTGCCGGCCGACCAGAATATAATACCAGGCGGTCACTATGTCGTAGGTGGCCTGGCCCAGAAGATATTCCCCATAGCTCAACTGCTCCTCCAACTCCTTGAGACAGGAGAGGCAGCGACCGGCGTCGCCGCCGGCGGCGGCGAGACGCAAAAGGTAAAACAGCGCCCGGTTGGCTATTTCGTACTGCCCGTGGCCGGCGGCGTTTTTTTTAGCGGTCTCCAGGCAGGGGCGCGCGTTTTTCAGATCGGCTTTATAGAAAAACAGCTCCCCTTCAGCCAGGTCGTCCAGTCCGGCCATGCAGCCGCTCATGGCGCGAACGGCGTGCGGCGCCGCCCGGGCAAGCGCGGCGATATATTCTTCCTGAGCGCCGGGCCGCGTCGTCCCCACCATGGAAGCCCACGGGCCGATGGACATTTTGACCGACTGCCCGCTGGCTTCATAGGGCGAGAGACTGTAGTAGTAATCCGCCCGCGCCATCGGCTGGTCAAAATCATAACGGTTCGTTTCCGGCGCGGTCAAAAAACCGGCGATAGCGACAGCCTCATATAGTCCGGCCAAAACCCGGTTGTTAAAAGGCGAGGGCGGCAAAGCGGAAAAACGCCGGATGTATTCCGCGCATTCCCGCAGCGATTCGTCCGTGCGGTCGGCGCTTATGAGCAGCCGGATGCGCAATACGTAATACAACACGTTTTTTTCCACTGTGCCGGGCGGGGCCGCGTCCAGCACATCCAAAATAAAATTGGCGCTGTCCGGGGGCAGCTGCATGGTCCATTCGCGGGCTACGCTGATGACGGCGTCATAATCGCCCGCTCTTTCGTAATAGGAAACGGCGTCTATTTTCTGCCCGTGCCCGTCGCTCCACTCGGCCGCCGTTCGCAGCGTTTCCCGGATATCGCTCTCGGAAAGGCAGCTTTGTTTTTCCTGCAGATACTCCTGAAACAATTGGTGGATGTGAAACGAGTCGAGATAGGCGTCATAGTGGATGAAAGAAATCGACGACTCCAGAACCGCCAGATTGCCGCCGGCCACGATCCGCGCCAGTTCGACCGGCAATTGATTGAGCAAAGAGACTTTCAGGAGGATTATTTTATCTTGTTTGTCAAATTTTTCAAATATTTCCCGCTCCAGGAGCGTAAAAACCTGACGGCGCATAGCAGGGCGGGCGTGGCTTTCATAAATCCCGGTCGTTTTCAGGGACAGAGCGACCAGATTGACCGCGAAAGCCCAGCCGCCCGTGTCGCGGCAAATATCGGCGATCAGGCGCTGAGACTGCGGCGCTTCCATTTTTTCCAGCAGGAGGGCTATTTCGTTTTCCGTAAAACAGAGATCGCCGGCGGTGATATAAGCCATCGTTTCCGCCGGGGCTTTCTGGCGGAAGGGGGTGCGCGTGCGGCTGAGGAAGATCATTTTGACGTTCGGAAAAGCGGCGACGTTGTTCGCGAGGAAACTGTGCACCGCGTCGGCGCGCAAAAGGTGGAGGTCGTCGAAAACCAGGATGTACTGCTTATCCGGGGAGACGGCTTCCCTGACTCTTTGCCGGAAGATCTCGTTCTGGGTCGCCGTGGCCGGAAAACCGTCCTGCCGCATGGCGGCGGCGGTGCTGGCGTCAAAACGGGAAAAAACATTTGTGATATTTTCCCAAAAACGTAATTCGATATTGTCGCGTTCCGACAATTGGATCCAGATGGTCAGAAAGGGGCGGCGGCGCAAATAATCATATACGGCCTGGGTTTTGCCGTAGCCGGCCCCGGCCGCGACGACGAGGACCCGGCTGCTTAGGCCCTGATCTATCAAAGCGTCCAGACGCGGACGCGATAAGAGGGGCCGGCCGCCGGGAACGCTGTCGGCGCGCTCAAGAGGGATCATGCTCATTAAAATCGCCTCCCAAGAATTATGTACTTAAATCAAGTAAAAAAATATCGTATTTTATGTATTTAAATTCGACCTCATTTCCGTTTTTCCTTCCAAAATTTATAAGCCGGAGGATTTTTTCAGCATCAGGCTTGCTGATATTCACACTTTCGAAACTCATGCTCGCGCCCGTATGGGCGGGCCCTGCAAATTTGTCATGCAGCCGGCCTTGGTCAGGCCGTGCTGTAGCGTTTCCGCAAATTGTTGGAGGGGATGCCCAGACTCTGACGGTATTTATTTACCGTGCGGCGTGAGATCTCGATCCCTTTTTGCCGCAGCCGGTTCATGACGTCCAGATCGCTCAGCGGGTCGGCGGGGTCTTCTTCCGCGATGATGGCGCGGATCAGGTACTTGATGCTTTTGGAGGACACGGACTCCGCCGCCGCCCCCGGCAGACCGGAATGGAAAAAGTATTTCATTTCCAGTAAACCGCGCGGAGTTTGCATGTATTTGCCGTTCACCACCCGGCTGACAGTGGATTCGTGGATGCCGGCCACATCGGCCACTTGGCTCATGGTCAGCGGTTTGAGATACTCGATGCCTTTATCCAGAAAATCCCTTTGCTCTTCCACAATACAGGAAGCGACTTTATAAATATTCAGCCGCCGCTGTTCGATCCCGCGAATTAGACCGAGCGCCGATTCCAGCTTTTCTTCCAGATATTTGCGCGCGTCCCCGTCGATTTTTTCCTGCCGGAAAAGAGCCGCGTAATTTTGGTTGATGCGCAGGAGCGGGAAGCCAAACTCGCGCACTATTACGGTATAGCCGGCGGCTTCTTTGACCAGAGTGACGTCCGGCCAGACGTTGTAATTATGGGCGTGATCGTAACTCAGGCCCGGATGCGGGTTAAAACAGCGAATAATGTCATAAATTTCCTGGATGGCGCCGACTGTGGTTTTGAGGGCGGCGGCGATATGGTTCAGTTTTTTCGCCGCTATATCCTCCAAATGCCCGTCGATAACGCGCCGGGCCAATTCCGTATCCCCGCGCCAATCGGGCCGGGCGGCGGCGGTCCGCAGCTGCAGCAGCAAACATTCCTTCAGGTCGCGCGCGCCGATGCCGTCGGGATCAAAACTCTGCACGACCCGCAGCATTTTTTCCACCCGCGCGGGCCGCGCCCGGGCGGCGGCGGCCAACTCCGCCACGGCGGCCCGCAGGTAGCCGTTGCGGTCGATATTTCCTATTATAAGTTCTCCGATCAGAAGGTCCGCGCGCTCGCGCACTTCCAGGCTCAGCTGCAGCCGCAGATGCTCCTCCAGCGTTACCCGGCGGGAAAGATATTTTTCAAAAGGATATTCTTCCCCAGGCTCGGCGTAATTGCCGCTTCCGTAAAGCTGGCCCGGTTCCTGCATCTGCTCCGCCAAAGCGTCCATGCATACGCGGGCCGGATATTCGGCTTCGCCTTCATACTCGCCCTGCGGCCCGTCTTTTTCTTCCAGAAAAGGATTTTCATCCATGCTGCGCGTGATGTAATCACTGAGTTCCAATGTGGACATCTGCAGCACGGATATGGCTTGTTTCAGTTCCGTCGTCACATAGAGCCTTTGCTGCTGCTCCAGATGCAGCCCCTGACGCGCCTGTTTCACGCGCAGTCCCCTCCCTTTTCGTTATGATCTGAGTATTCAGACTATTCGGAATTATTCTTTGGTTGCTGTGACTCTTGAAACATACCCGCCCTTCTTTGACTATACGCATAAGTATACCAAATGCTCAAAGCAATCGCAAGCCGCATTTTTTCCCGGCGAACTAAATCTCCTCCGCCAGCGTGCGGTAACAGTCGTCCAGATCGTCCTGAGTGACGCCCAGATATCTTTGCGTTACGGCCAAAGACGAGTGGTTGTATATTTCCATGATCACTGCCGGCGACACGCCCGCTTTCCAAGCCAGATAGCCAAAAGTTTTGCGCAGGGAATGACAGGAGACCCGTGAAGCAAAGCCGAGCGCCGCCGCCCCGTCGCGGATGATGCGGTAGGCCTGCTGACGGCTGATAGGCCTGTTGGACCACTTGCGGCTGGCGATCAGGGCGCAGCCGCGTTTGGCGGACGATTTGTGAGCGGTCAGCGCGGCGATCGCCTGTTTGTTGAGGGTGAAAACCTTAGTTTTGTGGGTTTTTTTCTCGGTGAGCGTGACGCGCTCGCGAAAACGCTTGTTTTCAAAATCGTACACATCGTCCCAGGTCAGACGGAGCAGGTCGCAAATGCGAAGGGCCGTGTTCAAACTCATGACGATGAGGACGTGGTTGCGGATTTCACCGCGCTCCAGGAAATAGGCCGCCAGTTCGCGTATCTGGTTTTTGCTGCGGATGGGCTGAGTCGTTCCCATGATCATTACCTCCAAAATTAAGTCCGGATATGTTACACTATCGTGTAACATGAGCCAAATGGCTGGTATTATGCGGGGAAATCCAGAGATTAATTATACACAGCGGAAGCGAAAAACCAAAAACTTGACACGCCCGTTTTATTTGGAGTATAATGACACTTGTTTATTAGTTTGCGGGAGAGGGGGTGTCGCCGTGAAAAGGACTTATCAGCCTAAGTCCCATCGGCATAAAAAAGTGCATGGGTTTTTGCGGAGGATGAAAAGCGCGAACGGCCGGAGCGTGTTGAGACGCCGCCGCGCTAAGGGCCGCTACAAAATAGCGGTCTGAGCCGCGATGCTGAAGAAGGATTTGCGGCTCAATAAGGCTGGCCAGTATAAGTTTGTGTTTCGCGCGGGCCGCAGCTGTGTTACCAGATATCTGGCCGCCTATGTGGTGAAACAGGAGACGACAAAAATTGGTTTTATCGCTTCGAAAAAAACGGGTAACGCCGTGCGCCGCAACAGGGCGAAACGTTTGATGCGCGAGGCGGCGCGCCGCCTATTGCCGCGGGTAAAGGATAACTTCCATATGATCTTGATCGCCAGAAAGCCGATTGTCAAAGCTTCGAGTGATGAAGTGGAGCAGTCAGTTCTTTATGTGTTGCGCAAAACGGGAGTAAGGCATGAGCGGCAGTGATATCAGCCGGAATTTGCTTTTTGGGTTGATCCGTTTTTACCAGGCAGCGGTGTCGCCGCATCTGGGGCGCAGCTGCCGCTTCTATCCGACCTGCTCGGATTACGCCTTGCAAGCCATAGAGAAATACGGCTCGCTGCGAGGCTCTTTTAAGGCTTTTACGCGGATCTGCAGGTGCCACCCGTTCCACCCGGGCGGTTATGATCCTTTGCGCTAATAAGTCCTGCGTTTTCTGGAGGAGGACGTGAATGTTCAACGCGGTCATTACGACGTGTTCTGATGCGATGAGTTCGTTTATGGCGCTGCTGTTTCAGCTGGCGTCGGCGGTAGGCCTGCCTTATTACGGCATGGCCATCATTTTATTTACGATCGTCATCAAAATATGCCTTTACCCTTTGACGTGGAAACAGACAAGATCCATGCGCCGTATGGCGGAGCTTCAGCCTAAGATGCAGGAACTGCAGAAAAAATTCGCCAACGACAAGCAGAAGCTCAATCAAAAGATGATGGAACTTTACAGCAAAGAGAACGTCAATCCTTATTCCGGCTGTTTGCCCATATTGGTGCAGATACCGATATTATACATTTTTTACAGCACTTTGCGGACTTTTCCTTACGGAGAAGATGCGAGCGCCTGGTTTTTCGGCTATCATCTGCCCACGACCTACGGCTGGAACGACTATCTCCACTGGCCGCTGCCCGTTTTGGTCGGTGTTTCCGTCTATGTTTCCTCAAAAATTTCCATGGCCATAAACAAGCCGCCGGAAGTGAAGACGGCCAAGGGTAAAAAACTGCCGCCGCCGCCCAATCCGGCGGAAAAGACTCAAAAGATGATGCTGACGATCATGCCGTTTTTTCTGGCCTATATCTGCTTCAGCCTGCCGTCCGGCATGGGCTTTTATTTTGTGACCATGAACTTCGTTTCCGCTTTGCAGAGTTACTACATCAACAGAAAACTGCGGCGGGAAACGGAGCGGCGCCAGGAAGCGATCGCCGCCCAGGAAGCCAAAAAACGCGAGAAGGCCGAGGAACCGGAGGAAGGCGCGGCGGAGCTGGAAAAACCCGAAAAACCTGTGAAGACCGTAAAAACCGTAAAATCCCGGAAAACTATGAAATTGAAAGAAAGCAAAACCCCAAGCAAGACATAGTCCATATGGAGGGCGTCTGTTTTATGAAAATCGCGGAAAAATCAGCCCGCACGATCGAGGACGCGGTCGCCGCTTGTTTAGCCGAATTAGGCGCTGCCGGCGCGGACGACGCCAAGATAGAAGTGCTGGAGGAACCGGGCAAGGGTTTGTTCGGCCTGTTCGGCGGCAGACCCGCGCGGGTGCGGGTGTCCCTGCCGGAAAACAGCGAAGCGCCGGATAAAGACGACGCGGTCGGCGGTAAACCGGAAAAAATAAAAAGATGGCGCAAAACGGCGGAAGACGAGAGCGTTTCGCCGGAAGAAAAAGCAGCCCTGTACGCCCGGCAGGCGGAGGTCGCGCGGGATCTGCTGAGCCGTTTGCTCAAGGCGATGTCCGTGGAAGCGGACATGGAGGTTTTTTGCCGTGAAGAAGGCGCGCAGATCAAAATCGCGGGAGACGACGTCGGCGTCTTGATCGGCCGGCGCGGCGAAACCATGGACGCGCTGCAGTTTTTAACCAATCTGGCTGTGGCGCGGCAAACCGACACCCGTTCGCGGGTCTTGCTCGACGTGGGGGGATACCGGCAGCGGCGCGAAGAAACGCTGATAAATCTGGCTCGGCGCATGGCGGATAAAGTCAAGCGCACCAACAGCCGCGTGACGCTGGAACCGATGATTTCCCGAGAGAGGCGCGTTATCCACATGGCCTTGCAGAACGATTGGAAACTGACCACCTTCAGCGAGGGCGAAGAACCGAACCGCCGCGTCGTCATCGCGCCGAAACGCGGCGGCGTGCGGAGCGAATAGACGGACCGCCATGAATGACGAGGAACGAACCATCGTGGCGCTGGCCACGCCGCCCGGCGAAGGCGCCATACATCTTATCCGCCTGAGCGGCGCGGACGCGGCGCGGATCGTGGCCGGATGTTTTGAGCCGTTCAACCGGGAGCGCTGGGAGAGCGGCGGCGGCTACACCCTTCATCCGGGCCGCTTCCGCGAGGGCGGAACGGAACTGGATCAGGTGCTCGTGGGCCGGATGCCGGGACCGGCTTCTTTTACCGGCGAAGATGTTTATGAGATAAACTGCCACGGCGGTATGCTGGCCGCCCAGCGCGTCATCATGGCTTGCCTGCGCGCCGGGGCCGCCCCCGCCGAACCGGGGGAGTTTACCCTGCGCGCTTTTTTGCGCGGCAAATTGGATCTGGTGCAGGCGGAAGCGATCAACGACCTGATCCGGGCGCGGACGGAGATGGCGGCGGATCTGGCGCTGGCGCAGCTGGGCGGCGGTTTGTCCGCGGCGGTGCTGGAGACCCGCGGGGAGATCCTGAATATGCTGGTCAATATTGAGGCGGGCATTGATTTTCCGGAAGAGGAGACCGATCCGCTGACGCGGGCGGAACTATTGCACCGGCTGGCCGTCACGAAAGAGAGAGCGCTGGACCTGTTGGCCGGCAGCCGCGCGGGCCGCGTGATCCGCGAGGGGCTTTCCACCGTCATCGCCGGCAGGCCGAACGTCGGCAAATCCAGTCTGCTCAACGCCCTGCTCCGGGAAGAAAGGGCCATCGTCACCGATATCCCCGGCACGACGCGGGATGAGATCCGCGAATATGTGACCGTCGGCGGTATTTTGCTGCATCTGATCGACACGGCCGGCCTGCGGGCGAGCGAAGACCCGGTGGAAAAACTGGGGATAGAGCGCACCTGGAAAGCGCTGAATCTGGCGGACGTGGTAATTTTGATGCTGGACGCCCGTGACGCGCGGCGCCATGAGCTGTCGGCGGAGGAGAGGATGGTCGTAGCGGAATATGCCGGC
>JAISEW010000196.1 GCA_031263945.1 Gracilibacteraceae bacterium
CAGCACAACAAAAAACGGGCGCAAACCACCCGTTTACCATTGTTCATGTAACTAACGAACCAGGCGACCTCATGTACCGCAGGTATGAGGTGAGAAGCGGATGGCCTCTTCTTGACAAAGTTATTATAACCCCCGCGCCCCCCCTTGTCAACCGCCAGAATCAATTGAATTGAATCAAAATAACAAACCTCAATTGTAATCCAGACCCGCGTTACACACTTCAACTCCCGTCATTCCGGACTTGTTCCGGAATCCAAAGGATTTGTTACTTGGCTCCTCGTTGGAACATCACCGAGCCGCCCCTGGCGCTCGTTCCCATTTACTTTTACCCGGACTGAGTGTACAATATGGCTATGATAAAGGAAAACCAGCGCGCTCTCAATTATCTGCACATACTTACGGACGGTCTCTGCGTGATGCTGGCCCTGACGGCGGCCTACGGACTGCGATTCTTCGCCTTGCCCAGCGCGGAGGCGCATCTGCCTTTCGGTTTTTACCTGCGCGTCGGTCTGGCGCTGACCCCGTTTTATCTCATCCTGTACAGCGTATGGGGATTGTACGAGTCGTTTCGCTCGCGCTCGATCGGCGAGGAAGTGATCATGCTCACCCAGGCCAATTTGGCGGGGTTTGCCGCCGCGCTGGCCGTGTCCGCCTTGCTGAAAACCGTTAATTTTTCCCGGCTGGTCCTGCTGTTTTTCTTCATTTTCTGCGTGCTGCTCACCGCGGGCAAACGGCTGCTGCTGCGCCTGATCCTGCGTCAGGCCCGCCTCAAAGGCTACAACGTCAAAAACGTCCTCTTGATCGGCGCCGGTCCGCTGGCCCGCGATTATCTGGCGGTACTGACCCAGAATCAGGCTTTGGGCTATCAGATCATCGGCTGCGTGAGCGGCGGAGCCGATTTGCCGGACGTAAAAAAACTCGGCGGTTTTGCCGATCTGGAATCCCTCCTGGAACGGCTCGTGCCGGACGAAGTGGTCGCGGCCTTGGAAATGGAAGATTTTCCCTATTTGCGCGACGTCATCCGTCTCTGTGAAAAAACGGGGACGAAGGTGTCGCTCATCCCTTTTTACGCGGAGTATATCCCGACGCGGCCCGCGGTGGACGAGATCGACGGGTTGCCGCTGATCAATATCAGGCGCATTCCGCTGGACAACACCGGCAACGCTCTGCTAAAACGGACTGTCGATATCTGCGGCTCCTTGTTTTTGATAGTGCTGACTTCGCCCGTCATGCTGGCGGTGGCTTTGCTCGTCCGCCTGTCTTCGCCCGGTCCGGTGATTTTCCGGCAGGAGCGGCTCGGGCGCGGGAAAAAACCGTTCACCATGTATAAATTCCGCACGATGGTCGTGAACGACGCGGAACAAACCGCCTGGAGCACGAACAGCGACACCCGCCGCACGCCGGTCGGCACGTTTTTACGCAAATTTTCCCTCGACGAGCTGCCGCAGTTTTTTAACGTCCTGACCGGCAGCATGAGCCTGGTCGGCCCGCGCCCGGAATTGCCGCATTTCGCCCTCGAATTCAAGGAAAGCGTCCCCCGCTATATGGTAAAACATCAGGTGCGCCCCGGCATCACCGGCTGGGCGCAGATCAACGGTCTGCGCGGCAACACGTCCATCCCCCGCCGTATTGACCATGACCTGTATTACATCGAAAACTGGTCGCTGAGTCTCGATATCCGTATTCTGTTTCTGACCGTCGCCCGCGGGATGAACGAGGAAACTTTAACATGATATAACGGCATGTCCAAGCGGCGGAGCGTCGAGGACGCCGCTCCCTACAAGGAGGCGTGGATTCCGGCATAAAGCCGGAATGACGGGAGAGGCACGCGGCAGGCGTGGTTACATACCCGCCTGCCCCGTCTTACCCGCGACCGCTCCCCGCAGCGCTGCATAAAAGGTCTGCACGTCGATCGGTTTGGTCAAATGCCCCTCCATTCCCAAAGCGAAACAACGTTCTTTTTCTTCCGGAAAAGCGTGGGCGGTCAGGGCGTAAACAGGCATATCCTTGTATTCCGGTGTTTCCCTGATGACCTTGGTGGCCTCGTAGCCGTCCATGACCGGCATTTGCAGATCCATCAGCACGAGATCAAACGGCGGACAGCCTTTGACGCGGGCCGTCTCCGCCAATTGAGTCAGAGCCTCGCTGCCGTTGGCGGCGGCTGTCACCTCTACCCCCACGGCCTCCAAGAGTTCCGTGGCGATCAGGGCGTTGATCTCATTGTCTTCCACCAGCAAAACGTGAATCCCCCGCAGCACGGCGTTTTCATCGCCTGTTGTTTCCGGCGCCGCTTCGCTTATCTCCGGCGTCTCACTTATCTCCGGCGCCTCGCCGGTCAGCGGGAACGTGCAGGAAAAACTGAAAACCGTACCCTTGCCTTCTTCACTGACGACCGAGATCTCGCCGCCCATCATTTCCACCATCCGCTGAGTGATGGTGAGGCCGATGCCGGCGCCGCCGTATTTGCGGGTGGCCGAATTATCCGCCTGATTGAAAGCGGAAAACACCTCGTCCAGCTGTTCCTTGCTCATACCGATGCCGGTGTCCGCCACGGCGAAATCCAAGGTGATCTGACCTTGCTCCCGCGCGGACACGGCGGCGCGCACCGTGACCGTCCCTTTTTCCGTGAATTTAAAAGCGTTGTCGATCAGGTTGATAAATATCTGGCGCAACCGCGGCTGATCCCCCCGCAGAGCGGCCGGCAGCGCGGGATCCAGTTCAAAAGCCAGCTCCAACGCCGAAGCGTCCCGCCGAACCCGGAAAAACGCCCTGATGTCGTCGAACATCCGGCGCGGGTCAAAAGAGATGCTCTCCAGCCGCATTTTGCCGGCGTCTATCTGCGAAAAATCAAGAATATCGTTGATGATGTCCAGCAAAATTACGGAAGCCTGCCGCATTTTTTCCGCATAATCCCGCTGCCGGTCGTCCATCGGGGTTTTCAGCAGCAAATCAGTCAGGCCGATGACCGCGTGCAGCGGCGTGCGGATCTCATGGCTCATATTGGCCAAAAAGAGACTCTTGGCCTGGTTGGCCGCCATAGCCGCCGCCGTCGCGCTTTTCAGCTCCAGCAGCGTTTTCACGCGCGCCAGCAATTCTTCCTTATCAAAAGGCTTCTGGATATAATCGTTGGCGCCGGACTGAAATCCCAGCATAATGTCCTGGATCTGGTTTTTCGCCGTGAGCATGATGATGGGCAAAGCGAAGGAGGAATATTTTTCCCGCAAACGGCGGCAGACCTCGTAGCCGGACATTCTGGGCATCATGACGTCCAAAAGAACCAGATCGAATTCCTCGCCCTTCTCCACCAGGCTGAGCGCGTCCAGACCGTTATACGCCTCCGTCACGGCGTAGTCACGCATGGTCAGCAGATTGCGCAGCACCTGGATATTGACGGGTTCGTCGTCCACGATCAGCACCCGGCAGCTGCCCTCGCCGGCCGCCGCGGGAGTTTGTTCCCTCAGGGCGTCGTCCTCGGCGGCGAAATCCTCGATGTCGATGATCCTCAGGCTCTCGCCGACCGCCTTCTCCGCGCCGAGCTCACCGGCCAGGGGCAAGGTGAACGTGAATTTGGAGCCTACGCCCAGTTTCGATTCCACTTTTATCGCGCCGCCGTGCAATTCCACGATTTTTTTCGTGATGGAAAGCCCCAGGCCTGTGCCGCCGTATTCTCTGGCCGTGGAGCCGTCGGCCTGCTCGAAGGATTCAAAGATCCGCTCGAATTTATCCTCCCGGATGCCGATGCCCGTATCCTCCACCGATACGGCGACCGCGCCGTCCAAAACCTCGGCGGAGACGGTTATTTTTCCTTTTTCTGTAAATTTGATCGCGTTGCCGATCAAATTGTAGAGTATTTGCTGCACCCTGTTTTCATCGGCGCTCACAGCGGGAAGCGCGGCGTCGATCTCGTCGATCACCGACAGATCCCGGCCTTTAACGAGCGGTTTTGACAGGATCAGCACCGTGTCGACGATCATTTTCAGATCGACCACTTTGATTTGCAATACTATTTCTTGGTTTTTCAGTTTTGTAAAATCCAATATATCATTGATCATGTTGGACAGGCGTTTGCCGCTGTTGGAAACAATTGCCAAATTGTATTTCTGCTCTTTGCTTAAGTCTCCGGCCGCCCCGTCGATCATGGACTCGACAATGCCGATAATGCCGTTGATCGGTGTGCGCAGCTCGTGGGACGTATTGGCCAGGAACTCGTCTTTCAGCTCGTTCAGCCTGTTCAGGTACACATTCTTTTCTTCAAGGGTTTTGGCGTATTTTTTCATTTCCTTGATGAGACTGTTGATTTCTTCCGCCATAAACTTGAAAGCTTTCGATAAAGCGCCGATTTCGTCGTTGCTTTGGATCAGCGGCACCTCCGCGTCAAAATTGCCCTCGCCGAGTATTTTCGCGGTTTCCGAAAGCCGGAGTATGGGATTGGTAATATTGCGGGCGATAAAATAAAGAATAAGGGCGATGGCGAAGACGGCTATAACGGAGACGATGATGACGTAATTCCGGATAGCGTTGGCGTTGTCCAAAACCACGGACATCGGCACGCTCACCGCGACTGACCAGGGTCTGGTAACTGCGCTGAACTGGATCGGCATATATACGGTGTAAA
Source organism: Gracilibacteraceae bacterium (assembly GCA_031263945.1). Lineage (GTDB taxonomy): Bacteria > Bacillota > Desulfitobacteriia > Desulfitobacteriales > Syntrophobotulaceae > JAIRRL01. Next base: position 4,616 of record JAISEW010000196.1, read on the forward strand.
AATCACCGCCGTCGGAGATATACATCTCGCCGCCCGAAACGGCTTCTTTCGCTTCCTCTGCGTAACGCAGCCGGGTGGGATCCGCCTGGAGCATCGCCTGAGCCAGGCCTGGCGTCGTCAAGGAAAGATCCAGGCTGGACACGTCGTCATTTTTCGCGAATTCTTCCAACCCAGCGGCAAAAAGCGTCATTTTATCGTATATCTCAACCTGTTCGCTCTCCCGGCTGTCCGGCGCGTTTTCGGCGATATAGGCGCCGGCGAGTCTCAGCGCCTCGCTGACTTTGGCGTGATCGGTCGTCAGCATTTCATAGACCTGCGTTTCCATTATATCTTTGCCCAGATAAATTCGGTCAGGGTGGGCGGCCACGGTCCCCGCGCCGGAAAATATTTCCGTATACCCGCCCTGACCGTAGGGGTTCACGTGGGAAATCATCTCCTGCAGTTTGTCCAAAACGATGTCGGAGGATATGATGCCGATGAACTCATCATTGTATATAATGGGGAAAACCATGCTGGCCAGCATGACGGGATTTCCCTGCACTTCATAGGGGTAAGGATCGGTGATATATTCGTGCCGTTCCGTTTTGGGCACGATATACCAATCCGCTATATCGATGTCGTATAAAGGTTCCACCGCGATATTGCCGCCCAGTTTATTCCAGTAAGGGGCATAGCGTCCCGTTTCGTCATAGGCCGGGCCCAGACCGGCGTACAGCGCGTCTTTTCCGTCCAGGGCGTCCGGGTCATAGGCGATGCAGAAAGCGGTGATATACTCTTTTTCCGCCAGGGCGCTGCGCAAAATATCATTCATCATCTCCCGGTCGGTGAGATCATGCCGCTTCAATGTCTCAAACACCGTGGAAAGCGTTTCCGCCGTGATGCGGGCGCCCTGCAATTCCGCGATGATCTCATTTTTATATTTGTCGGCGGTTTCCCGCGCCAGATTGAAAGCGTCCTTTTTGGCCATTTCGTAGGTCTTGCCGGTCACGATCCCTGTCATGGCCCCAAAAGAGACGATGACCACGATCGAAACCAAAAAGAAAATTTTTGTCCGCAAACTCAGGTTTTTGAACATGCGCCACCTCATGATTTTCAGACAGATGCCTTTATTTCCATATCCTCACAGTCCCTTAGCCGCGTTTGCGCGTTAAAAACCAGGCGTAGGTCATCGGTTCTCCCCGGCCGCCGTACCAGGCCTCCGTCACTTCGCACAAAAACAGCGTGTGCGTGCCGGCGTCCGTAGCGCTTAGCACGCGGGTCTCCACGGAAGCCAGCGCGCCGTCGGGATACAGGATCCCGGCCCCGCTGCGGCTCGCGCTCAGACCCGCGAACTTGTCCCGGTCGCGGCCGGAGCTGTAGCCGAAATTGCGCGCCAGCTCGATATTGTCCTCGCTTAGCACCGTTATCCCGGCCATGCCGCTTCGCGTGATCAGTTCGTGGGTGTAATTTTTTTTGTTGATGCCCAGAGCAAGACGGAGCGGTTCCGAAGTTATTTGAAAACAGGTGTTCGCGGTCTGGCCGTTATCGGCCCCGGCATGAGCTGTGATAACATAAAGCCCATACGTCAGCGCCGCGACGGCTTTTCGCCTGTCGCCTTCGACCGGCGGCGCGGCCGCGCCGATCACCGGAGACGCCGCCGCGGCCTCCGCGCTCTCCTCGGCGCCCCCCGCCTCCGGCTCAAACTCCGAAGCGGCCACGCCGCAAAGCGGGCAGGATTCCGGGGGCTCAGGCCCCTCATGCCGATACCCGCAGACATTGCAGATCCAGATCATCATCGCACCCTCCGATCTCATAAATGTTCGCGGTAATTCAGCCTTTGCAGCTCCCGCGGCACAAACAGCCCGTCTTTTCGTATCAGCTCCCCGTCAAACCAAATCTCACCGCCGCCGTACTCCGGCCGCTGGATCTGCACGAGATCCCAATGCACCGCCGATTGGTTGCCGTTGTCCGCCTCGGCGTAGGCGGCGCCGGGCGTAAAATGAAAACTGCCCGCGATTTTTTCGTCAAACAGCGTGTCTTTCATCGGCTGCAAAATAAAAGGATTCAGTCCAAAAGAAAATTCCCCGATATAGCGCGCCCCGGCATCCGTGTCGAGGATGCGGCTTAGCTCCGCCGTATCGTTGGCTTCGGCCCGCGTCACTTTTCCCGCGGACAGCTCCAGGCGGATATGCTCGAAAGTCTTGCCCTGATAGAGAGACGGGGTGTTGAAAGTGATATGACCTTCCACGGAATCACGCACGGGCGCCGTAAAAACTTCCCCGTCCGGAATATTCATCTTGCCGTCGCATTTCACGGCCGGCAGCCCCTTGACGGAAAAACGGAGATCGGTGCCCGGCCCGAGGATATGCACGGCGTCCGCGCGTTCCATCCGCTCTTTCAGAGGCTCCATCGCCGCGGACATTTCCGCGTAATCCAGATTGCAGACCCGGAAATAAAAATCCTCAAACGCCGCCAGACTCATCCCGGCCGCCTGAGCCATCGCGTAATTCGGATAGCGCAGCACGCACCATTTCGTGTGGGGCACGCGCTGCTCCATATGGACAGGGCCTGTGTAGCACAGGCTGTAGAGCCGCGTTTTTTCACCCGGCACGTCAGAAAGTTCGTTGGTGTTTTCACCGGCCCGCACGCCGATATAAGCCTGCATGTCCCGCATCCGGGCCAGATCCCAGCGCGCCATATCGCGCGCCTGCTCCTCCTCCAGACCCAGCAGCAATTCCCGCTGCAAGGTCGGCTGCGCGAGGGCGAGATAGGGAAAACCGCCCATCTCGTATACCCGGCTGATGAGCGCCTGGGCCAGCGAGGATTCCACGCCCGTAAACTCCAGCAGGATCTTTTCGCCGGGCTGCAGGGCGACGGAATATGTAAGCAAATTCCCCGCCAGTTTTGCTAAACGCGCGTCTAACATGCCAAAACTCCTTTTTTTCCGAATATTCAGATAATTATTCGTCCGCTTGTTCCCGCGCGGTGTTCGCGCCGCGGCTGATCGCTATTTTGCCGGTGCGCACGATCTCTTTGACGCCGTATTCGCGCAGCAGCTCGCATAAAGCGTCTATCTTGCTTTCCTCGCCCGACAGCTCGATGATCATCGTATCCTTATTCACATCCACCACATGGGCCCGGAAAATATTGACCAGATTGATGATTTCCGCCCGGCGCTCAGGCCGCGAAGCCACCTTGATCATGGCCAGCTCGCGGTGGACGCTTTCCCCGCCGTTCAGGACGGCGATCTTCACTACGTCGATCAATTTGCTCAATTGGTGTACGACCTGCTCCAGCTCATATTGATCATCCACATCCATCACCAAGGTTATGCGCGTTATATCCGGTTCATCCGTATAACCGGCGGCGATGCTGACGATATTAAAAGCGCGGCGGCTGATCAACGCGGACACATGCGTCAAGACGCCCGGTTTGTCCTCCACGAGAACGGCCAGCGTGTATTTCATCGGCTCAGCCCTCCTAATATCATTTGATCCAGACGGGCGCCGGCCGGCACCATCGGCAGGACGTCCTCGTCTTCCGGGATGATGATCTCCGTCAGCACCGGCCCTTCATAGGCCAGCGCGTCCCGCAGCGTTTCCGTCAGCCGCCCCGGGTCGGAGATCCGCACGCCGCGCACGCCCATCGCTTCCGCCAGACGGACAAAATCCGTTTTGGTCGGGATATGCGAACAGGCGTACCGCCCGCCGAAGAAATTGCGCTGCCATTGGGCGACCATGCCCAGATAGCGGTTATTCAGGATGAAAAGCTTCACCGGCAGATCCAGATCAGCCAAAGTGCTGAGTTCCTGACAGTTCATCATGAAACCCCCGTCGCCGGAAACGCAGACGACCTGACGGCCCGGATTGCCCACCTGAGCGCCGATGGCGGCCGGCAGGCCAAAACCCATCGTGCCGAGCCCGCCCGACGTGACAAAAGAGCGCGGGTTTTTGAAAGCGAAAAACTGGGCCGCCCACATCTGGTGCTGTCCGACGTCAGTGACCAGGATAGCGTCCCGGTCGGCCAGACGGCTTAATTCCAGCACCGCCGCCTGCGGCATCACATAATTGTCTCTGGGCGTGAAACTGAGCGGCTGCTCTTTTTGCCACGTCTCCAGCCGCCGCCGCCACGGAGCCAGACGTCTTTGCCATTCCGGGCGCGGCGTTTCCCGCACGCGCCGGAGCAAGGACCCAAGCGACCAGCGCAGGTCGCCGGCGATTTTGAGATCCGCCACGATGTTTTTATTGATCTCCGCCCGGTCGATATCCATATGAGCGATTTTCGCGCCCGAGGCAAAATCTTCCAGCGAGCCGGTCACCCGGTCGTCAAACCGCACGCCGCAGCCGATCAGCAGATCAGCGGCCTTAGTCGAAAGATTGCCGGCATAAGTGCCGTGCATCCCGATCATGCCAAAAAAATTCGGATCATCGTTGGCGACGCAGCCATAGCCCATCAGGCTCGTCACAGTCGGAACCCCGGTATAATCGACTATTTCGCGCATGAGCGCCGACGTGTCCGACAAATTGACCCCGCCGCCGATGAAGAAAAGCGGCCTCTCCGAAGCCAGGAGCAATGAGTTCAGCGCGGCGACCGCTTCCTCGTCGCCGGCCGTCAGCGGGCTGTAACCCCTGAGCCGCACGTTTTCCGGGTACTCAAACTCCGCCGCCGCCACGAAAACATCCTTGGCGATATCCACGAGCACCGGGCCGGGCCGGCCGCTGCCCGCGATAAAAAAAGCTTCCTTCATGGTGCGGGCCAGCTGGGCGACGTCTTTGACCAGATAATTATGCTTGGTGACAGGCGTGGTTATGCCGCTGGTATCCGCTTCCTGAAAGGAATCGCGGCCTATATGCGGCACGATGACCTGCCCGGTGATGATCACCATGGGGACCGAGTCCATATAAGCCGTGGCTATCCCGGTGATCAGGTTCGTGGCCCCGGGTCCGGACGTGGCCGCGCAGACCCCCGTCCGGCCCGTAGTGCGCGCGTAAGCGTCCGCGGCGTGCGCGGCGGCCTGTTCATGTTTCGGCAGTATATGGGGAAACCCGTCTTTGTACAGGGCGTCATACAGGGGGAGCACCGCGCCGCCGGGATAGCCGAAAATGAATTCGACATTTTCTCTTTTAAGGCATTCTATTACTATTTCCGCCCCGTTAAGCATCTCTTTGTCCCTTAAACTGTTTGTTTTTCGCCAAACAGTTTTTTCAGTTCCAGCACGAGCTGGCTGGAGAGGAATATGGTGGAATAAGCGCCGTAGGCCACGCCGACTATCATCGCCGCCGCGAAAAGGCGGGTGGATTCGCCGCCCAGGATGAGAATGGAAAAA
>JAISEW010000230.1 GCA_031263945.1 Gracilibacteraceae bacterium
ATTATGTTTATTGACTCTTTTTTTTTTTAGCTTTCGAGTCGCGCCTTTATGGGGAAAAACTTCTTGACCCGCCCACCGCCGCCGCCCTGACTCTGCTGCATGACAAAATACATGACGCCGAACAGGAGCGCCACCATGATCAAAGAAGGCGCTACGGAAACCCACCACGGAATCGTTACCGGCGGCTGATAAGTTACCTTGAGTCCCGCCTGCGACGCCATATCATCTAAAAGCTGCTGATCATACCCCGGACCGACCACATCGTATTTCGCTCCGTCCTTCATCACGACTTTATAGGTCATTGTGGAGGAGGTAGTGGCTATTTCCACTTCCTGCACCTTGCCTGAACCGACAGACTGCTTGAAAGTGTTATAATCCATCGCCGGCGTCTGCGGGGCCGGCGGGTTTATCCAACGCAGCACCATGACCGCCAGCAGAATAATGAACAGATACACGGCCAGATTTTTCAAAATTTTCAAACGAATTCTTCTCTCCTCTCGTCAGCGCAGTAAGGGAACCATCCATTCACATTATACTACAATCACTCGGAGTTGCAAACATAATTTTGCGGCGCGCCCATATAGTCAGCGCTTCTTATTCCGGGCAGCGCCTCCGTCTATTCCGCGCCGGCGGCGTAATGCCCGCGCACGAGAGATTTGAAACACTCGCCTCTTTCTTCGTAATTCTTAAACATGTCCCAGCTGGTGCAAGCCGGGGACAGAAGCACCGTATCCCCGGCTTCGGCTTTGCTGACGGCGGCCGCCACCGCCGCCGCCAGATCCGGAACGCGCTCGACGGCGCGGGCGCCGGCCTGTCTGGCCAGGGATTCGAGTTCCGGGGCGGCTTCGCCCGTCAGGATCAGGTATTTGACCCGCCGGGCGGCGGCCCGCATGAACTCCGTCATGTCCAGTCCTGTGTTGCGGCCGCCCGCTATGAGAATGATCGGAGTGTCGTAGGCGCCGAGGGCCTTCAGGGCGGAGTCCGGGTTTGTTCCTTTGGAATCGTTTATGAAGGCGACGCCGTCAAATTCTCCCACTATCTCCTGGCGATGAGCCACGGGCTGAAAAGCGCGAAGCGTTTCCCGCAGGGCCGCGCGGCTGACGCCGATTTCATCGGCCACCGCCGCCGCCGCCATAACGTTTTCCATATTATGGATTCCGCGGAGCCGCAGTTCGGCACAGGCGATGATTTTTTCTTCGCGGCCCTCGCGCCGCCGGACGATATCGCCGCCGCTCAGGCAATAGCCCTCCGGGATGGGCGCCGCGGCGAAAAAAACCACTTTTGCCGCCGTAGCCGCCGCGAACGCGCGCGTCAGGGGGTCGCCGCCGTTCAGCACGGCCAGATCGGCCGCCGTCTGGCGGGCAAAAATCCGTCCCTTTGCCGCGGCGTAATTTTCCAGCGTGCCGTGCCGGTCAAGATGATCGGGGGTTATGTTCAGGAGGACGGCGACGCGGGGATGCAAGGTTTGCGACGTTTCCAGCTGGAAACTGGAAAGTTCCGCCACCAGAAAAGAGTCTCCGTCCAGGTCTTCCGTGACCTCGCAGAGCGGAAGACCGATATTTCCCGCCACCGCGGTTTTGTGGCCGCTGCGGGCGGCCAGCGCTCCGCATAAGGCGGTCGTGGTCGTTTTGCCGTTGCTGCCGGTGACGCCTATCAGATAAGCCGGGCAATCGGCGAGCGCCAGTTCCACTTCACTCAAAAGCGGTATTCCCGCCGCCCGGGCGGCCCGGAGAAAAGGCAGATCGGGCGGTACGCCAGGAGAAAGAACGACGGCCCGCGGCTGAATGCGGGCGATATCCGGATCGCCGCCCAAGTGCAGGCGCGCCGGCGGCAGGGCGAGATCCGCCAGACCGGACAGGCGCTCAGCCGGCTGGCGGTCGGTGAGGAAAACCCGCGCCCCTTTTTTTTGCAGCGCTCTGGCGGCCGCCAGACCGGAAAGCCCCGCCCCCACCACCAGCACGTTTTTATTTTTCAGCTCCATCTTCATCCTCAATTCAGCCCGCCAAGCCAATCGTAGGTCAGCAGCGTCAGCAGCCAGGTGAGCGCCGCTCCGCCGGCGGAGAAGGCCCAGAAGAGACGCACGACTTTTTTTTCCGGCCAGCCGCCCAGCTCAAAATGGTGGTGCAGCGGTGCCATGCGAAAAACGCGTTTGCCCCGGGTTTTGAAGGAAACGACTTGCAGGATGACGGACAATGTTTCCGCGACGTAAACCAGGCCCAGCGGCAGGAGAAAGAGTTCGGCGCCGGTCATGACCATCAGACCGGCCAGAGCGCCACCAAGGGCGAGCGAACCGCAGTCTCCCATGAACACCTTGGCCGGGAAACGGTTGAACCAGAGAAAACCGAGACAACCGCCGGCCAGAGCCGCCGCGAACAGCAGCGGCGCGCCGTCCGGTCGGGGCAGGGAAACGAAGGCGCCGCCGCCGAGCAGCAGACAGAGACCGGCGGCGCCGCAGGCGGAAAAAACCATGCTGCCGGCCGCCAGCCCGTCCAGGCCGTCGGTCAGG
>JAISEW010000031.1 GCA_031263945.1 Gracilibacteraceae bacterium
GCCAAACCGCCCTGCGGCAAATCGACCGTAAACACTACTTAGCCGAGGCCGAGGAGGAGGGATACGCCGCCGTCCTTTACTACGGCGCCGCCTTCTTCAAAAAAGAGGCCCTGGTAATGCCAGGCTAACCATTTGAGGCGGATTTTTTTCAGGAACAGGAACCACGGGCGGATTGCCATCCGCCCCTACGGAATTCCGTTTCAAATATGGTGTATACATACAAGTCCACCAAACGGTGGGGAAGATTTTTCGCTTTGTTTTTCACTTGCTATTGACAGGCCAAGCAAAATGAATTACGCTTACAGTGGTAATATTAATAAAGCTGATATTATATATAGTCTTTCACGATTTTAAATAAGCGAGGTGACGGCATGGAGATACAGACGGCTGATACAAGCGGCAGTGAGCAATCAATCGAGTTGATTTTAGAATATATAAAACAGCTGCTGATCAACAGCGATTTGCGGCCCGGCGACAGGATGCCGGAAGAAAAAAAACTGGCGGAACAGCTGCGCGTGTCCCGCAGCGGCGTACGCGAGGCTATCGCGGCCCTAAACCTGACCGGGGTGCTGGAAGCGCGTAAAGAAGGGCTATTCGTGCGTCAGGCGCAATCCGAGGGAGTGGTGGAGCCGCTCCGTCTCGTTTTTTCCATGGCGCACGAGCAAGTCCAGGCCGTGATAGAGGCGCGTCTGGCCATTGAGATCCAGGCGGCGGGGCTGGCGGCCCGGCGCAGAGAGAAATGCAACGTGCTGGCGCTGGAAATGATCATCAACTCTATGCGGGATGATCTGACCGACCGGCAGAGAAGCGAACAGCTGGATTTGGAATTCCATATGGAAATCACGAAAGCGACGCAGAATCGTTTGCTGAACCGCATGATAAGCTCCGTGCAGGCGGCGATCTACAAAACGCTGCGCCTGACGCGCTCTTTATGGCTGGCCGGCACAGCCGGCACGGAACAGGACCTGTACGAGCAGCATCAGGCGATTTTTGCGGCTGTCCGCGACGGCGACGCTCAAAGCGCGCGTGATCTGATGCACAGGCATTTGGCGGTTGTGGAGACTTGCAACGCCGCCGCGGAAAAATTCAGGCCGCAGGGCGTCCAGGGCCTCTGAAAACTAACCCGGAACCTAACCCGAAACCTAACCGAAGGGAGGAGATATCCGCCGCCTGTTTTCTGACCCGAAACATGTGTCTTTTAGCGCGTTTATGCGCGCGCAAAAAACAAACGGCCGACTCTAAATACGCGGTGAGTCCTTAGAGGCGCCCGAATAAGGGAGGAAACGGATATCATGCTGAATAAAGAATTACACACAGCGCTGGTGGAATTGTTGGGCAAGGAGAATGTTTTATCCGAACCGGAAGATCTGCTGAATTACGCTTTTGACGCGACGGCCGCCATGCCGAAACAGACGCCGGATATACTCGTCACCCCGCGGACGACCGAACAGGTGGCGGGCGTGATAAAACTGGCGCGGCAATACGGCGTCCCCATCTATCCGCGCGGTTCCGGCACCAATCTCTGCGGGGCGACCATCCCGCTGGAGAGGGGCATAGTCCTTATGACCCTGGAGATGAATAAGATCCTGGAAGTGGACCCGGAAAACCTCACGGCCTGGGTCGAACCGGGCGTGATCATCCAAAGCCTGAATGACGCGGCGGCCGAGTACGGGCTCATGTACCCGCCCGACCCCGGCACCGTGACGACCGCGACCATGGGCGGCTCGGTCTCCATGTGTTCCGGCGGTCTGCGCGGCCTGAAATACGGCGTGACCAAGCATTATGTCATCGGCATGGAGGTGGTGCTGGCCAACGGCGAGGTGCTGAAATGGGGCGGCAAGACGGTGAAAAATGTGACGGGCTACGACTTGACGGCGCTTTTTACCGGCGGGGAAGGGACGCTGGGGATCATGACCAAACTGCTGGTGAAGCTGAACCCGATCCCGGAAGCGCGCAAAACCTTGCTGGCGGTGTTCGACGATCTGGACAAGGCCGGCAACACGATTTCCGCCATCATCCGCGGCAAAATCATCCCGGCGACCATGGAGATCATGGACAACACGACGATACGTACTGTGAAAAAATTCACGAATGCCGATCTGCCGGAGGACGCGGAAGCGGTCATTTTGATCGAGGTGGACGGCTACCGGGAAGCGGTGGAGCGGGAAGCGGCGCTGGCCGAGGAAATATGCGGCCGGAGCGGGGCGGTCGCCGTGATCGCCGCCAAAACGGATGAAGAAAGAGACCGGCTCTGGCTGGCTCGCCGCAACGCCCTGCCGGCTCTGGCCCAGGTCAAACCGACTACGGTGCTGGAGGACGCGACTGTGCCGCGCAGCCAGATCACGGCCATGCTGCGGGCGATCCGCGCTATCGCCCATAAATACGATCTCCCCATCGGAACGTTTGGGCACGCCGGCGACGGCAATCTGCACCCGACCATTCTAACCGACGTGCGGGATAAAGAGGAAATGGAGCGCGTGCATAAAGCGGTCGACGAGATCTTTGAAGCGGCGGTGAAACTCGGCGGCACCCTTTCCGGCGAGCATGGGGTCGGTCTCGGCAAGGCGCGCTATCTGCCGCTCGAGTTCGGCCCGGTCGGCGTCGAGGTCCTGCGCTGGGTGAAGGAGGCATTTGACCCGCATTATCTTTTCAATCCCGGTAAAGTGGTGCTGAGGGGGTAATGAGATGAGTATTTATTCTGATTTTCGCTCGGTGCAGGACGAGATCTATAAATGCATGAAATGCGGGAACTGCCAGGAAGTTTGTCCGCTTTATAAGGCGACGCGCAAGGAAGTCACCGTGGCTCGCGGGAAAATAGGTCTGCTGGAGATGTTTGTGACCGGCGAGGCGGAAATGACGGCGGGCATGGCCGAACGCATGTCTTATTGCACGACTTGTATGGCCTGCAATGAAAAATGTCCCTGCGGCGTGCAATTCGACCGGATCCTTTTGGCCGCGCGGGCGGAGGGCGTGCGGAGACACGGGCTGCATCCGGTGAAAAAAACGGCTTT
>JAISEW010000040.1 GCA_031263945.1 Gracilibacteraceae bacterium
ACCCGCTCATCACGAAGATCTACGCTGATTTTCTGGAAAAACCGAACAGTCACCGGGCGCATGAACTGCTGCACACGGCTTACGCGGCGCGGGAACTGTATCCGGACGGCGTATGAGGGCCGTGTGAGCGCGGGCCGCTATTCCCGGCAGGAACGTTTTGCCGGTCTCGGCGCCGCCGGTCAGGAAAAACTCAGCCGGGCGCGGGTGGCGGTCGTCGGCCTTGGCGCCCTGGGGACGGTTGTCGCCGGCAGCCTTTGCCGCGCGGGCGTCGGGTTTTTGCGTCTCATCGACAGGGATTATGTGGAATTGAGCAATTTGCCGCGGCAGACGCTTTTTACGGAGGACGACGCGCGGGAGGAGACGCCCAAGGCGGTCGCGGCCGCCCGGCGTTTGGCGGCGGTAAACTCCGGCGCGGCATTGGAGCCGGTGGTGGCGGACGTCAACGCCGGCAATATTGAGCGCCTGATTGGCGACGTGGATCTGGCGCTGGACGGCAGCGATAATTTTGAGATCCGTTATTTGCTGAACGAAGCCTGCCACAAGCTGGCGCGGCCCTGGATTTACAGCGGCGCGCTGGGCGCGGAGGGCGGGACGATGAATATCCTGCCGGGCGGACCCTGTCTGCGCTGTCTGGCGCCGGTCGTTCCGGCGCCGGGTTCGTATCCGACCTGCGCCACCTCCGGTGTGCTGAACATGGTCACGGGCGTCGTCGCTTTGTATGAAGCGGTCGAGGCCGTGAAGATCCTGACCGGTTCGCCCGCCGTCTCCCGCTCTTATTTATCGGTGGATCTTTGGCGGGGAACGGAGCGCCGGGCGCGGATAGAGCGCAACCCGGACTGCCCTGTCTGCGGCCGCGGCGAGTACGAATTTCTGACTCGCGGCCGCGATACTTACGGCGTCAGCCTCTGCGGGCAGGAGGCCGTCCAGATCGTGCCCGGGACCCCGGCGGAGCTGGATCTGCCGGCGCTGGCCGCGGAACTAAGTCATGTGGGCGCGGTAAAACTGACGCCTTTCATGCTCAGTTTTGACGGGCCGGTCTCGTTTCGGCTTTTTCCGGACGGACGGGCGATGATCCGGAAAGTGACGACGGTCGCGGCCGCCAAATCCGTATACGCCGAATATATAGGATTATAGGAGCAAAATCAGAAGATGACGCTGAGAGAGATGACCGAACAGGAAGAAGACGCGCGTTTGTCGCCTTTTGCCGCCAAAAGCCGGGAGGCCGAGAGGGAAAGGCCGGAGGAAAAATGCCCCGTCCGCACGGAATACCAGCGGGATCGCGACCGCATTTTGCACAGCAAACCGTTTCGCCGCCTGACCCGCAAAACGCAGGTGTACATCGCGCCGGCCGGCGATCATTACCGGACGCGCCTGACGCACAGTTTGGAGGTTTCGCAGATCTGCCGCACGATCGGCCGCGGTCTCCGGCTGAACGAGGATCTGATCGAAGCCGTCGCCCTGGGTCATGACGTGGGCCACACGCCGTTCGGGCATGTGGGCGAGGAAGCCCTGCGGGAACAGCTCGGGCATTTTGAGCATAACGAACAGTCCGTGCGCATATTGACGGCGCTGACCGGAGACGGACGCGGCCTGAACCTCACCCGGGCCGTGCTGGACGGCGTCCTCTGCCATACGGGGCCGCAGACCCCGGCCACTTTGGAGGGCCAGGTGGTCAAAACCGGCGACCGTATCGCTTATCTCTGCCATGATTACGACGACGCGCTGCGGGCCAAGATCCTCAGTCCCGCCGATCTGCCCGCCGCTGTCCGCTCCGGTGTCGGCGACGTCCCCTCCCGCATGATCAACGCCTTAGTCACGGATATGATCGTCTCCTCCGCCGGCCGTTCCGCCATCGCCCAATCCCCGGAAATGGCGGCGCGCATGGCCGAGTTCCGCGCTTTTATGTTTGAACGCGTTTATATGGGCGCCCGGCTCCGGACGGAGCGCGACAAGGGCAAACGGGTGGTCGCCCTGCTGTTCGGCTATTATATGGAGCATCCGGAGCTTTTGCCGGAAAACTATCTCATCTGGGCGAAGGGCGACCGGCAGCGGGCGGTCGCGGATTATATCGCCGGCTTAACGGATAATTACGCCCTGCATATTTTTCAGGAGCTCTTTCTGCCGCAGGAGTTGTCGCGCTAAAGCGCGAACGTCAGGAGGTTATGACATGCGATACAACAATTTTCCGGGAACAAGCCTGAAAGTGTCGGCCCTGAGCCTTGGGGCGATGATGTTCGGCGGCCAGACCAGCGAAGCGGACAGTCTTGCCGTTATGGACTGCGCTTATGAACGCGGCGTAAATTTTTGGGACACCGCTTCGCTGGAAGGGCCGGAGCTGGGCGCGGAGGTGCTGGAAGCCTGCGACGCCGTATGGCGCTCCTTGGCGGGGACGCGCTTCGGATATAACCGGTAATTTAATTTGCATGCCGCTTTTTTTGCATGGCGCGAAAAAAATACGCGCGATCTCCCGGCGCGGGACTTCCTCACAGGCGGCTCGCTTGAGTCCTCATTGATTCATTGATTCATCCGTCGTCAAACAATTCCGCCCAGGCTTTCTTCAGGCGCGCCGCCGGCACTTCCACGCTTTGGCGGCGGGAAACGGAATACAGCAGGCAGACTTCGTTGGGCCGCCCGGTCAATTGGCTGACCGCCCGGTGGTAAACAGCCATCTGGGGAGCGTATCTTTTCAGGAGGACGTTTTCCCAATACGGCACGTCAATAACGTCCGTCTTATAATCCAGCAAAAAACGCCGGCCGGCGGCGTCCTCGCCCATGAGGTCGATCACGCCCTGCACGAGCACCGGCCCGGCCCTGTGTTCCACCCGCAGGAGGAAAGGGGCTTCCCGGCGCAGGTTCCGGCCGCGGAACAAATAGGCGCCGAGATCACCGCTCAGGCAATCCCTGAGCAGAGCGTAATCCAGGCTGCCTTCCTGTTCCGGCGTCAAAAGCTGCCGCTGCCTGAGCGTCTCGCCCAGCTCCGCCAGCAAAGCCGTCTGCCTGTCCGCCGCCGCCGGCCAGGTTTCGCGCCAGGCGGTCAGGGGGATGTGCTGCAGGAATAAATGCGCCGCGCTTCCTTTTTCCGCCGGCGTCAATTCCCGGACGCCGCCCAGAAAAAGCGGCCGGGCGAAAACATGCGCCGTCCGCTCCCCGCCGCCGGTCCCGGCCGTCAAGTCCGAGCCGCTCTCCTGATCCGCTGTCCAGGGGTAGGTCTCTTTCAGCCGGGAAACCGTGGTCTTGATAAAAGGCTCCGTTTCCCGCGGCGGCCGGATCATCGGAAGCGTTTCCTTCCCCTCCGCTCCGCCCGCCGGCTCGGTCTCCGGCTCGTCCGCCGCGCCGCCGTCCGCGCCCAGAGCGCCCCGCAGCATTTCCCCCCACTGCTCCGGGGTGTCCAGCACATGAGTCTGCCAGCCCTCGGAGTCTTCTCCCGCCAAAATAAGCCAGGTCAGATAATTATCCGCCAGAGCGACCTTGCCGGGAGTCAGGGGAACGATCCGCCTTTCTTCCCGCGCCTGAGCCAGCGTGTCGCGCATATGCGAGCCGCTCCCCAGCAAAAAGAGTTTTTCCCGCGCTCTGGTCATCGCCACATAGAGGACGCGCATTTCCTCCGCCAGCGCGTCGTCGGCCAGGCGATATTTGACCGCCTTATACTGGAAAGTGTCGCAGAACACATGCCCTTCCCGCTCCATGCTGCGGAGACCGGCGCCCAGATCCTTATGCAGGAGCATTTTCCCCCAGGTGTCCCGCCGGTTGAACTTCCGGCCCAGCCCGACGAGAAAAACGATGGGATATTCCAGCCCTTTGGCGGCGTGGACCGTGGACAGGCGCACATGATCGCCGTCCGGCGCGCCGGAGAGTTTTCAGGTTTTGCCGGGCGCCGCCGCCAGCAGGTCCCAATAACGCAAAAACGAATAAAGCCCCTGCAGGCGTCCCGAAGAAAACTGCCGCGCCTGCCGGTAAAATTCCTCCAGGTTTTCCCGGCGGTAGACCCCTCCCGTCATGGCCTCTGCCACTTCCGGCAGCCCGGTTTCGCCATACAGCCGCCAAATCAGTTCGTCCAGCGGGTAATGGTTCAGCCATTTTCGCCAGCGGGCGTAATCAGCCAAAAATCTGGATAATTTTTCTAATAAAACCGGCTCGCTCCCCGTCTCCTCCCAAAGGGAAACGGCCGCGCGCAGGGCGTCCCAGAATTCCGTCTCCTGGCTGGCCGCGCGTATCCGGGCCAGCTCGTCGCCGCTGAGACCGGCGATCGGCGAATGGAGAACGGCGGCCAGCGGGATGTCCTGCCGCGGGTTATCCAAAATCCGCAAAAGCGAGAGCATTATCTCCACTTCCGCCGGCCGGTAGGGGACGGAGGCCGCCTCCCCGAAACAGGGGACGCCGAAACGGGCGAACACGTCTTTATAAACGCTCATCTGGCTGCCGCCGCTGCGCATGAGTACGGCGATATCGGCGTAAGCCGCCGGGCGGTAAGCACTCCGGCCGCGGTCGAAAACCACCGCCGCCGCCCGCCCGCCCGCGGGCCGCACCAAGTCCAAAATACGGCCGGCCGTATATATGGCTTCCGTTTCCGCGTGTTTCACCGTATCCTCATTCCGGCTGAGGGCCTGGAGGGCGGGCGGGTCAAACCAGCAGCATTCCACCGGCCCGGCCGCGGTCCTCTCGCCTGCCGGCGGCGGCGGGTAAGGCGCGCCGTATATCAGCGCTTCCCGCTCGCCGTAGTCTATTTCCCCGGCCTCCTCGCTCATGACGGCGGAAAAAACCGTGTTGACGCCCGCCACGATCTCCGGGCGGCTGCGGAAGTTTTGCCGCAGCAGGGCGACCTGCTCATAATCGCGGTATTTTTGCAGGAACAGGCCGGGGTCGGCCCGGCGGAAACGGTATATGCTCTGTTTGACGTCGCCGACCAGGAAAAAATCGGCCTCCCCGGCCGCCAGCTCTAAAATGCGCTCCTGCACGCCGTTGATATCCTGATATTCGTCCACCAGCACCTGCCGGAACAGGCCGGCGGGAAAATCCGGGGCCGAGAGCAGTTTGACGGTCCAATGCTCCAAATCGTTGTAATCCATGATATTCAGTTCCAGCTTTCGCCGGCGGAAAGCGGCCATGAAACGCGCCGTCCACTCCGCCAGAGCGCGGGCCAGAGCCGCGCAGCCCGCCGCCGCTTCCGCCTGAGCCGGCAGCGGCCAGGCGGCAAACTCCCGGCACGTTTCCCGCCACAGTTTTTTCGCGCGGTTCCGTAAATCCTGCGTCTTTTTTTGCAGCGTATAAAAAAGGGCGCGTTTTTCCTTATCCCAGGCGAGAAGCGGCTTCGCCTGGGGCAGCCGCCGGAAAATATCCTCCGCCCATTTTTCGGTAAAATCAATTTCCCGCTCGGTCAAAGCGGTCAGTTTTTGTTCCACCGCCCGCGCTTCCAGGCGCAGCGCCGTCAGATAAGCCGCGGGGCCCGCCGGCAGCTCGGCCAGATGACAGGCCAGACGCAGACAATCGCCGGCGCTTTCCAACTGACGCCGCATATGCCGGCGGACGGCCGCTCCCCACGGCTGAGCCAGCAGATCCTCCGCCTGCAGCTCATAAGGGTCGGGCAGGCGGCGCAGCCAGTCTTCCGGCGCAGGCTCGTTGACGGCAAAATCATACAGCGCCTCGATCTGGGCCAGAAAAGGCCGGTCGTCAAAACCGTCCGTCGCGTAACGAACCAGCTCCCGCATCTCGGGGCCGCGCTCGCTGTAATATTCCTCCGCCACGGCCGCCAGCGCTTCCTCTTTGACGACGGCGCCTTCCCGTTCGTCGACGAGACGGAAATCCGGTTTCAGGCCGATCAAAAAAGCGTACCGCCGCAGCAGGCGCAGACAAAAGGAATGGAGCGTCGTTATCTCCGCCTGAGGCAGCAAAGACAGCTGTCCCATGACGCGCGGCAGCCTGTCCGGCCGCGTTTCCTCAGTCAGAGCTTTATCCAAGGCCAGACGGACGCGCTCCTGCATCTCCGCCGCCGCCGCCCGGGTAAAAGTGACCACGAGTATTTCGTCCAGATCCACCGGGTCTTCGTCGCGCAACAAAAGACGCAGCACCCGCTCCGCCAGCACCGCCGTTTTGCCCGAACCCGCCGCCGCCGCCACCAGCAGGCGGCCGGGTGTCTCGATTGCCCGCTGCTGCTCCTCAGTCCAGCCGATCGTCCCCATCCGCTCTATCGGCCTTTCTTGTTTTTTTCCCGCAAAATCCGGTAATGTGTCTCCGCGAAACGGAGACGGCGCCGTAAAAGGCGCCGCTCCTCCTCATCTCCGGCCGCGTCATACCGGCGGCGGAGTTCGTCCATATCGCGCAATATCTGTACTTCCGGCGGAACCAGCCGGGCGTTTTTCAGCACCTTATAAGTCAGGCGCAGTTCCGGGCTCACGGCGCTTAAAGCGTCCGGCGGCAGCGGCTGGCCTTTTCCGGGCAAACCGTCAAATTCTCTGTCCGCGATCGCCTGTTTTATACGCTCCAAGGCCAATTCGGTAAAAACATCCATTTTATGCAACAATTACCACGAACGCGTCCGGTTCAGGCCGTCGTCTCCGACCACTCCTGTTCCGCCAGCCTTTTATATGACTCGTAGCGTTCTTTGGCAAAACGCTCCGCGCCTTTGAACAGCTGTTCGGCTGAATCAGGGAACGTGTTGAGCAAAGAAGTGTAGCGCACTTCCGACATGATGAAATCCTGGAAGGAGACCGACGGGGGTTTGGAGTCCAGGGCGAACGGATTTTTCCCCTCGTTTTTCAGGGCGGGGTTGTAACGGTAAAGGTGCCAGTAGCCGGCTTCCACCGCCCGTTTGGACTGCTGGACGCTTTGGGCCATACCGGCTTTGATGCCGTGGTTGATGCAGGGAGCGTAGGCGATAATGAGGGAGGGGCCGTCGTAAGCCTCGGCTTCCTGGATCGCTTTCAGCGTTTGACTATAGTTGGCGCCTAGGGCGACCTGAGCCACATAAACATAGCCATAACTCATCATCATCAGGCCCAGATCCTTTTTGCGGATCTCTTTGCCCGCCGCTTGGAATTTGGCCACCGCCGCGCCGGGCGTGGACTTGGAGGACTGGCCGCCGGTGTTGGAATACACTTCCGTGTCCACGACAAAGATATTGACGTTGTCTCCGGAGGCCAGCACATGGTCGAGACCGCCGAAGCCGATGTCATAGGCCCAGCCGTCGCCGCCGATGATCCACTGCGAGCGTTTGACCAGATAGCCGCGGTTGTCCCAGACGGCTTTCAGATCCGGCTGGGTTTGGTCCGCTTTTTCCAGGGCGGCGCGGACTTTGGCCGCCGCGGTCCGGGAGGCGTCGCCCTGGTCCTTGGCGGCGAGCCATTCCTCAAAGGCGGCTTTCAGCTCCCCATCCGCTCCGGCGGCGACGGCGGCCCGCATCTGCTGGGCGATCTTTTCCCGGATCTTCTCCGAACCGAGGTGCATCCCATAGCCGTATTCGGCGTTATCCTCGAACAGGGAATTCGCCCAGGTCGGGCCTTGCCCCTTTTCGTTCACGGTATAAGGCACGGACGGCGCGCTGCCGCCCCAGATCGAGGTGCAGCCCGTCGCGTTGGCGATCATCATGCGGTCGCCGAAAAGCTGGGTGATGAGCTTGATATACGGCGTTTCGCCGCAGCCGGGGCAGGCGCCGCTGAACTCCAGGAGCGGCTGGACGAACTGGCTGTTTTTCACCGTGTATTTATTGGTTATGCGGTCGGATTTATTGGGGAGCGTCGTCGCGTACCGCCAGAGCGGGGCCTGGGTCTCCGTCTGTTCCGCCGTGTGTTTCATGACGAGAGCCTTGGTTTTGGCGGAGCAGATCTCGGCGCAGTTGGCGCAGCCCGTGCAATCGAGCGGGCTCACCTGCACCCGGAAGCGCAGGCCGGCCAGTTCGCGCCCCACCGCTTTGACGCCGGTGAATCCCTCCGGCGCCGCCGCCGCTTCCTCCTCGGTGAACAGGAAAGGCCTGATGGCGGCGTGAGGACAAACATAGGAACATTGGTTGCATTGGACGCAGTTTTCCGGGATCCACTGCGGCACGGCGGTGGCGATGCCGCGTTTTTCGTAAGCCGTCGTCCCGGAGGGGAAGGTGCCGTCCTCATAACCTTTAAAAGCGCTGGTCGGCAAAGTGTTGCCTTCCTGGGCGGCCATGACGCGCACGATATTTTTGATAAAAGCCGGGTCGCTTTTTTCGCCGAGGAAAATGCCCTTGCCGGCGTCCGCGCCGCTCCAAGCCGCCGGCACGTCCACCGGCGTCAGCGCGTTCAGGCCGGCCTCGATACATTTGTAGTTCTTGTCGACGATATCCTGGCCTTTTTTGCCGTAAGTTTTCAAGACCGAATCCTTCAGATACTGCTCGGCTTCGTCCACGGGGATGACTTTGGTCAGCTTAAAGAAAGCCGCCTGCATGATCATATTGATACGGCCGCCCATCCCGGCTTCCTGAGCGATTTTGACCGCGTCGATGATATAAAATTTCGCTTTTTTATCCGCGACGGCTTTTTTCAGCGAATCCGGCAGTTTCGCCTCCAGATCGCCCGGCGCCCACTCGCAGTTCAGGACGAACGTACCGCCCGGTTTCAGGGCTTTAAGCAGATTGTATTTATCCACATAGGACTGATTGTGACAGGCGATATAATCGGCGTTGTTGACGAGATAGGGGGCCTGGATGGCCGATTTGCCGAAACGCAGATGCGAAACCGTCGTCCCGCCCGATTTTTTGCTGTCATAGTCAAAATAAGCCTGCGCGTACATTTCCGTGTGATCGCCGATGATCTTGATCGCCTGCTTGTTCGCTCCGACAGTGCCGTCGGCTCCCAGGCCCCAGAACTGGCAGCTGATCGTGCCGGCCGGGGTCGTGTCGATTTCTTCTTTGATTGGCAGAGAGGTATGGGAAATATCGTCCGTAATGCCGATCGTGAAGTGGTTTTTGGGCACGGCTTCCTTCAGGTTTTCATAGACGGCCAGGATCTGCGAGGGGGTCGTGTCCTTGGAGCCAAGCCCGAAACGCCCGCCGACGATGACGGGTTTTTCCGTCTGGCCGTAGAAAGTCTGCACCGTGTCCAGATAGAGGGGTTCGCCGATGGAACCGGGCTCCTTGGTGCGTTCCAGCACGGCGATGCTTTTTACGGTTTTGGGGAAAGCGGCCAGGAATTTGTCGGCGGCAAAAGGACGGAAGAGCCGCACGCGCACGAGCCCGACTTTTTCGCCTTTAGCCAGCAGAGCGTTGATGGTTTCCACGACGGTGTCCCCGACCGACCCCATCGCCACGATGACACGCTCGGCGTCCGGAGCGCCGTAGTATTGATACAGGCGGTACTCCCGCCCCGTGATCTCCTTATAGCGTTTCATGCAATCTTCCACTATGCCGGGGACGGCTTCGTAAAAGGGGTTGGCGGCTTCTCTTCCCTGGAAATAAATGTCAGGATTTTCCGCCGTGCCGCGCAGCACCGGGTGTTCCGGATGCAGGGCTCTGTCACGGAAAGCCTGGATCGCTTCCTGATCCACGAGGGGGCGCAGCTCGTCGTCCGTCGGCACGCTGATCTTGGAAATTTCATGCGAAGTGCGAAAACCGTCGAAAAAATGTAAGAAAGGGACCCGCGCTTTTATGGCGGCCAGATGAGCGATGCACGCGAGATCCAGGGCTTCCTGCACGCTGCCGGAAGCGAGAAGGGCAAAACCGGTCATCCGCACGGACATGACATCCTGATGGTCGCCGAATATGCTGAGAGCGTGAGCGGCGAGGGCGCGGGCGCTGACATGGAACACTCCCGGCAGGAGTTCGCCGGCGATCTTATACATGTTGGGAATCATGAGCAAAAGACCCTGAGACGCCGTGTAAGTCGTAGTCAGGGCCCCGGCCTGCAGACTGCCGTGAACCGCGCCGGCGGCGCCGGCCTCCGACTGCATTTCTACGACTTTCATCGTCTGCCCGAAGATGTTCTTGCGGCCGTGCGCCGACCATTCGTCCGCGAATTCCGCCATATCCGACGAAGGCGTGATCGGATAAATCGTCGCGACCTCAGAAAACATGTACGATGCGTGGGCCGCGGCCTCGTTACCGGACATGGTTTTCATTTTTGCCATTGAGTCAATCCCCCTTAATCAATATTGATGCTCAGCGTTTTGCATTGTTTCCGTCTGTTTCAGTATACCCTTTTGGGGGCCGCTCCGCAAGTTATTTCCTTCACATTCCGCCGCTTGGCGGGGCTGGAATTCACAAAAAATTCTCATTTGACATTGACAAAACACGGCGCGGATAGTACAATTTAGATCAGCAGGAATTACTTGGCGTTAAACGCGAAAGGGGCGGCCCCTTTCTTGGATTGGCTTCACCAATCCAAGAAGATTCATGCTTTTACCGCTTGTTCATTGAAAATCACATATGTCGTAGTTCCAAACGGCTTCCGCGCGAGGGAACTCGGGGCGACTCCATCCACCCCCCCGTCATTCCGGGCTTGTCCCGGAATCCATGTCTCCCTTCCCGCCATGCCGTGAGGATCAATAAAGGAATCAGGTCAAAATCCTGAGCAGTAACCGCTACCGTGGGCGCGAAGCTCGCGGCTTCACGCGCAGGCGTGGGTGAAAACCGGCCACCGGAAACGGGAAGGTCAAGCCGCGGCGTTGGGACAGACGTCCCTGAACGCGTAAGCCGGGAGACTGACTATGATGTTAGAGCCGGCGCGGGTGTCGCGGAAACGACTCATAAGCCATAGGAAAACGGCTGTGGCGATAAAATCTCAAGCTTGAAATTTTATTGCCACAGTCGTTTTGTCGTTCTTCGGGGTTCACGGCCCGCCCGTCATTGCGAAGTTTCCCCGTCATTGCGAGGAACGAAGTGACGAAGCAATCCAGCAAAAGCGCCGATTAGTCCCGTCATTGCGAGGCGCGCAGCAGGTACGGGACTGCCGCTTCAGCGGCATAGGCGAGACCGCAGCGTGGCCTAGAGCGCCTTACGTCGCAGGCGCTTAGGCGGTCTTGCCAACAGTGCGCCGCGGCAATCCAGGGAAACGCCGATTAGTCCCGTCATTGCGAGCGCAGCGAAGCAATCCAGCAAAACCCAAGTTACATGTTTTCCAAATAATACCAAACTATAATCAATCAGCGGCCTCACGAACGCCGCATGAAAGGAGGTGGCGCCGGCCGTGCATGGGCGACTTAATAAAGCCGCCGATCAACGAGGAAAGGAGGTTCATTGCAACCACCGACACAACCGTGCGGGTTGGCGGTTGTCGGAACAACACTCATTTCTCAGGAGTGGTCACACGGGGACAGAAATGATGAGGTGGCCAACAAGGTTTCGGTTTCAATTCAGTGAACCGGTTCAAAATCAGAACGAACCTATTTTTCCCAATTATGAAAGGAGCTTCAGTATCATGAAAAAAACCTCAAAAGTATTCGCGATTATCTTCGCAGCCGCTCTGGCGCTGACCCTTTTCACGGCGCCGGTGCTGGCGGATCCGGGCACGGCGGTCATTGATATCTATATAGACGGCGAGTACTACTTCTCTCTGGATGCTGACGTTGAAGCGGGGACTACCGTTTACGACGCAATCAACCAAAACGCGGAAACCCTGGAACCTGTATGGACACTTGTCCCTGATTACTATGTTCCGAACGTCTACTGGCATGTGCTTGCCTCACTTATGGGAGCGGGTTCTGATCCGATCGGCGAGGCGTCCGGTTTTGAGGCTGAGGCGTGGAGTACGATAAACCCCGGTTACGGTCTGGTGTCCGTTGACTACGATGAGAATGACGATCCGATCGCCTATAACTATGTCTATGCCGGCTACGACTGGGTCTATTCAGTCAACGGCGTACAGCCTGGAACCCTGTATATGGATGTGTACGACTTGTCGGACGGAGACGTGATCGAACTCAGTTATGACCTCCAGATTTGGGAGTGGACTGAGTCAAGCCCTTGGATGCCCGCCTATCCCTATATCTAAATAGCAGATGAAGCCGGGTTTAACGACCCGGCTTCGCTGAATCCTGAACGGCGCCCTGCCGCCGCATACGAATATTCAGCGTCCCCCGACCGCGGACGCTTTAATGAAAGGGGTATCGCTCAATGATTCGCCACAGTAAAGCTCAACGGCTCCTGAGCGTATTGCTCGCGCTGTTCCTCACGCTGCTGCTGCCGGGGGATATAGTTGCGCCCGCCTCCGCGCTGGCGGCGGAGATCCCGGCAGGAAGCAATACTTACGGCTATATAACAGGTGTAACCATCAACATTTCCGTAGCTGTTCCGGAAAGCATCCCCGGATTTGTCTTCGATCCGGAAATCACCGAGTATGACATCGTTCTCGCCGAGACAAACAACGCGTTTCAACTTTCCTTCGATACAGCGGATCCGCGCCCGGACAATTTCTATTATAAATTACTCATTGACGGCGAACTTAACGCGGGAACGAATTATGAAAAAGAGATAACTGACAGCACGACAAAAATGGCGACACTGGCTGGCACAAAGATTCACTCAACGAGTAAAATCGGGGAGACACATACCTTTTCCTTGGTGGTGGGGCAAAAATATGACGGCATTTATGTAAACTCCGATGTGTACAACTTTAACGTCACACGGATCCCGGCCCTAAAGACTCCAAGCGGTTTTGCGGTTAAAAACAGCGCGAACGTATCTCTCACCCTGACCCCGCCGTTTAAGGGCGGAACAACCGACTATGTCCGCTCGTACTCGGCGGTGACGACGGACAGCGTTATAAAGCTGACCGCGCAGGGGGCCGCCGCCGATGTAAAAACATATATCGGCGAAACGCTTATCGCCCCGACGGACTATGAGATAACCCTCGCGGACTATACCGCCCCGGATTCGGATATCGCCGTCATCCCGTTTTCACTGCGCTATGACGCGGAGGGGAAAATCCCGTCGCGCAGCGACTATACTCTCTATGTCAGTGGTACGGACTATTCGCCGCTGATTACCGAACAGCCGCAGGACATAAATTGCGACAAGGAGGAAACGCCCATCCTGTCCGTCACGGTGACGGAGCCGAGCGATGGAACGCTGAGTTATCAGTGGATGAGATTTGGCCAGTCCGTCCCAATTGCCGGAGCGACGGAGCCGACCTACCAGCCGCCGACAAAATGGTCGGGCGAACTGTCATATTATTGCGTCATAACGAATACGGTTGACGGCGTCGCTTTTCAAACGACAAGCGCGCGCGCGAAGGTCACTGTAAACGGGGGGGATATCACCCCGCCTGAAATCCTCCTCCAGCCAGGGACGTTTTCCATGAAGGGGACCACCCTCAGAGACTATAAAACGGAGTATATGGCGGGGGAAAGATTCGACAAAATCTCCGTAGTGGCATATACGCAGGAACGGGGGATCACCATCAGCGCCGAGTGGTTCTACAGCGCGGCTCCCTCAGCCGAAGCCGCGGTATCGCTTGGCGTCACGAGTGCTAAGGCAAATATTGGGTTTGGCTCTGACGGTTACCTGAGTGTCTATACGCCGTCAGAGGGTCTGCCCGCGGGCAAGCACTATATCTTCTGCGTCGTCACGGCGACTGATGATAAAGACCCGGAAAACCGCGCCTCGGCGACGAGTGAAATGGCCGAACTCACTTACTCGGCCTACGGCGATACGCTCGGATTGAGCGGGAGCGGTTCGGAGGACGACCCGTATCTGGTCTCGTCGGCGGAAGACTTCGCCAAAATACGGGATGCCGTCGCCGGGTGGCAAAAGCTGTCCGGGCAGTATTTCCAAATGACAGGGGATGTAACACTGCCCGCGGACTGGGAGCCGATAGGTTTTGTCGGGGAAAAAAATGAATACGGCGTGAGTACCAGACGGTTCGCGGGAATTCTGGACGGCGGCGGGCATACCCTCACAGTCGCGCCGGACGGGAAGCCGCTGTTTGCCTACGTCAGTGACGCGGTGATCAGGAACCTGAATATATTCGGCGAGCGCATAAACGGAAACGGCCTTATAGACGGCGTTAGCGTCGACTACGGCGACGATAACAACTATTGGACCGGCTGTCCCGCCGGCCCGACGCTTGAGAATATCAGGCTCCTGTCCGGCAGCCGGACGCGGGGTTCCGGTTTGCTCACAGGCAGCGGCTCGGGGCTGAACACCATCACGATACGCGGCTGCGTGATCGAAGCCGGCGTCGTCGTGGGATATTCCAAAGCGATGAGCAATGTCGGCTCGTTTGTCGGCGGCGCGTTTAACGGGCGGATGGTGAACTGCGTTAGTTACGCGACGGTTTACGGCAAAAATGAGATAGGTGGGCTGGCCGGCAGTAAAGGCCAGTCGATGGGGATGTGCGAATTCACTAATTGCGCCTTTCTGGGCGAGATCATCGCTACGGGCGACAGGGTAGGCGGGATCATCGGGAGCGGCTATGACGATCTGTCAGCGCCCGGCACGCCGCGCGTATCCATCAGAAATTGCTATGTCGCGGCGGATATCACCGGCGGTGATCGCGTAGGCGGTTTGTTTGGCTCCGAGGGCGGCGCGCGCGCTAGTAATGTTGAAGGCGCAGGTACAGAAGCTGATATATCCGATAATTATTTTTACGGCGCCATCACGGCGTCGGGGGCGAATAGCGGCGGCATCATCGGATACTACAGGAGCGTCAACCCTAATGTGCGAGTGGAAAACAACTATTATTACGAGAGTTCCGAAGATGTGAGCGTCGGTATAGGCAACGCGGATGATATCGAGGGAGATGATGATCTCGCCGCGGCCGCCGAAGCGGCCTGCACTCTCAAACCCGCCGAGGAATTCGCGGATGGCACGGTGCTGGCTCTGCTCAACGCGGGCGTCTACGCCAACTGGACCCAGGGCGAGAAATACCCCGTGCTGCTGGAAGGGGCGGTGCTGACCGATCTGGAGGTTTCCGGCGATTATAAGGACCTGTATTATATCGGCGAGGAACTTGATCTGACCGGCATCGCCTATACCGCGGTCTGGAGCAACGGCTATCGCGAAACCGTCAGCCCAGGCGATGTAACCGTTAGCGGCTACGACAATACGGTCCGCGGCTTCCAGACGCTGACGCTGACCTACGGCGCGGCGTCGGCGGAGATCATGGTAACGGTGCTGAGACCCGAAGGGCAGATAGACGTATCTTTCACTCTCTTGGGCAACGCGCTTCATGACAGCGAGGAGGACGGCGTCGTCAATACGCTTTCCGGCGGCGGTCTGGAAATCTGGATCGGCGCTCGGAACTACACGGTCAGCAATAACGCCACCGTGCTGGATGTGCTGGAAGGCGCTCTCACCGAAGCGAGCCTGACGTGGTATAACCCGGAAGGGAATTATATCAAGTCGATAACAAAAGACGGCGTGACCATAGGCGAATTTACTAACGGCCCGAACAGCGGCTGGATGTACACGCTGAACGGCGAGCGCTCTCTGCTGGGCGTCGCGCAGCAGTTCCTGGACGACGGAGATGTAATAATTTTCCATTACACCGACGACTGGGAGTTGGAGGACGGCTCTGAGTGGCTGGGCGGCGGGGCGGAAGAACCGGATGTCCCGGGCGTTATCGGCATTCCGGCGGAAGATATAGCGGTGGATGAAGAAACCGGCGCGGCTGTCGCCGAGGTCGGGATCAATAATATTGAGACAGCGGTGAGCGCGGCTCTGGAAGCCGCCGAGGGAAACGGAACGGAAAGCGCCGTGGAGATCCGGGTGACGGATATCCCCAATATCCCCGATGAAGCGGTGACGAAAGTGACTGTGAATCTGCCGGCGGGGGCCGCGAGCAGTCTCCAGAAGGTAGGAGCGGTCACAATTCTCACGCCGGCCGGCGATCTCACTTTGGACCAAAAAGCTCTGGAGGCGCTGGCTGGCGACGAAGATACCGGTTTAAGCGTCGTCATCGCTCAGGCGGACGAGGCGCCGCTGCCGGAAGAACTGGCGGAAACGGCGCAAGAGCCGCGGCTGTATGATTTAAGTGTTTACCGTCTGGCGGATGACACGGTGGCGGTCCACCACTTTAACGGCGGCAGACTGACGATCTCTTTGCCTTATCACTATGAGTTCAAGTCCGGGGAGACGGCGGCTGGCGTCAGAGTCTGGTATGTGGAGCCTGACGACAGCCTGACCCTCATTGACGATTCAGATTACGACCCCAGCACGGAGAAAGTCACATTTACCATTGAGCATCTCTCTCAATTCGCGGTCGGCTATGCAGCGCCGAAGCAAGACCCGGTCGAGCCTGATCCCGGCGAGCCTGATCCGGAGGATCCGGTCATACCCAAGCGGCCCACACCGAACGGCGGCAGCGCGGTCTCTAATGTAACGCCGCCGGTCACGCCGGCTGACCCCGCCGCGCCCATTACGGTCAGCCGGGCCACCCTCTCTTATATCAGCGGCGCGGATCGGGTCCTCACCTCCGTCGCCATATCCCGTCAGGGCTGGGAAAGCGCCGATACGGTGATCCTTGCCCCGGGCGGACAGAATAATCTGATCGACGCTCTGGCCGTGGCCCCGCTGGCCGGGCAGGAGGACGCGCCGATCCTGCTCAGTACCGGCAGTCTTGACCCCGCTGTGATCGCGGAGATCCAGCGGTTGGGCGCGAAAAAAGTCTATGCCGTCGGCGCCTTGAGCAGGGCGGTGATCGAAGCGCTGGAGGCGGCGCTGCCCGGTCTCACGGTTGAGACTTTACGCGGGGCGAGCCGGTTTGAGACGGCGGCCCTGATCGGGGCGAAACTGAGCGAGCCGCAGGGCACGTTTGTCGTCGGCTATAACGCCGTGGCGGACGCTGTTTCCGTCGCTTCCTACGCCGCGGCCCATGGTTATCTGATCCAGATCGCCGGGCCGGACGGCACAGTCGGTCTGGCCGCGGGCACGCCGGCTGCGGGCGCTCCGGTCTATATCCTGGGCGGCCCGGCACTGGTGCGTGACATCCCCGGCGCGACGCGGCTCTACGGGGCGACGCGCTACGAGACGAACAAGGCTATCCGCGACGCCCTGCCCTTTGAGTACGCGAATATCTATACCGCGGACGGCGGCACTTTGGTCGACGCCTTAACCGGCTCGGCCCTGGCCGCCAAGAGCGGCGCCGCCATCGTCCTCACCCCGGGCAACGACCCGGCGGGCGTGGACTTCGGAGGCATCACGGCGGACACCAAGGTTTACGCCTTCGGGTCCGCGAAGTAAAGCGGGTTCACTCTTTCATCATAACAGGGAACGGGCGGCCGGCAACCGCCCGTTCCCTGTCCCCAACCTTTGAATGACAGGTATGTATGGCAAAGAAAGAAAGATTATCGCCGGAAGAACTGGCGGAGAAAAAAGAATGTATCGCGATACTCGTCGCTCTGGCCGGGAAATTAGGGCGTCCGCCCAATAAAGCGGACACCGAAGAGACGCTCAGGATCAAGCGGGCGCTGGGTCCCTGGCCCAGGGCCCTTGAAGCGGCGGGGCTGAAAGCGCCGCGCGAGAAAAAGGGTGTCCGCAAAGAACGCCATAGGAAAAATCGGGAAAAAACCGAAGCGTTCATGGCGGCCAAAGCAGCCGGCCCGGGCAAAACCACCAAAGGAACGGATTAAGCGGATCCGCTCTTTCATCATAACAAGGAACGGGCGGCTGGCGACCGCCCGTTCCTTGTTTTTTCAGGTGAAAATATCCTTGTGCGCCAGCGCCTGTTTATGGTAAAATGGACAGGATCACGAGGAGGGGTTCAAATGGACGACGCGATATTTCTTATCCTGTCCACCGGGAAGGTCTTCCGCGGCAAGCGCTTCGGCGCGGCCGGGGAAATAACAGGCGAACTGGTGTTCACCACGGCGATGACGGGTTATCTGGAAACTTTGACCGACCCCAGCTATTACGGACAGATAGTCATTCAGACATTTCCCCTGATAGGCAATTACGGCGTTATACCCCAGGATTTGGAAAGCGGCGGCCTTGCCTTGCAGGCGTACATTGTGCGGGAATGGTGTCAGGAGCCTTCTAATTTTCGGAGCGAGGGCGATCTTGACGCTTTTTTGAAAAAAAGAGGCGTTATCGGTCTCTATGGCGTCGATACGCGCGCCCTGACGCGCATCGTGCGCGAATACGGCGTCATGAACGCGCGCGTCTCCCGCCGCCCGGAGCTGTCGGAGGAGGAATGGGCGGCTTTGCGGGAATTCCGCGTCACGGGCGCCGTAGAGGCCGTCACCGGCCGGGCCGAAACGGAAACCGCGGCCGAGGGCGCGCGCTCCGGCCCTTTGGTCGCGCTGTGGGATCTCGGCGCGAAGGAAAACATCCGCCGCGAACTCCTGAAACGCGGCTGCCGGGTGCTGACCGTGCCCGGCCATACGAGCGCCGCCCGCGTCCGGGCTTTGCGGCCGGACGGGATCATGCTGACGAACGGGCCGGGCGACCCGGCGGAAAACACTGAAATCATCGCGGCGTTACGGGACTTGGCCGCGGACGCCATCCCCACCTTCGGCATTTGCCTCGGCCATCAGCTGCTGGCTTTAAGTCAGGGGGCCGGGACCGTCAAACTCAAATACGGCCATCGCGGCGCCAATCAGCCGGCCCGCCATCTGCCCACGGGCCGCGTTTACATCACGAGCCAGAACCACGGCTACGCCGTAGTCAGCGAGACTCTGCCCCCCTCCGCCCGCGTTTCTTTTCTCAATGTGAACGACGGGACTTGCGAGGGCGTTGATTATGACGGCATGCCGGCTTTTTCCGTCCAGTTCCACCCGGAAGCCGCCGCCGGCCCGTTGGATACGGGCTTTTTATTTGACCGTTTTCTGACGCTGATACGGAAAGGAGGCTGAGCGATGCCGCGCGATAAATCCATCCGCCGGGTCTTGCTCATCGGTTCCGGCCCGATAGTCATCGGTCAGGCGGCGGAATTCGATTACGCCGGGACCCAGGCTTGCCGCGCCCTGAAAGAAGAAGGGCTGGAAGTCGTCCTCGTCAATTCCAACCCGGCCACCATCATGACGGACAGGGCGATGGCCGACCATATTTACATCGAACCGCTGACCGTCGAAGTGCTGAAGCGCATCATCGACATCCAGCGCCCCGACGGCATCCTCTCCGCTTTGGGCGGGCAAACCGCCCTCACCTTGTCCATGCGGCTCGCCAAAGAGGGTTTTCTGGCCGAGCGCGGCGTCCGCCTGCTCGGCGCGGGGCCGGAAACGATCGACAAGGCCGAGGACCGGCAGATGTTCAAGGACGCGATGATCGCCATCGGCCAGCCCGTCGTCCCTTCCCGCGTTGTGAGCGGCGCGGAGGCGGCCGTAGCTTTCGCGGCGGAGATCGGCTATCCGCTCATCGTGCGCCCGGCTTTTACGCTCGGCGGCAGCGGCGGCGGCATGGCGGCGGGCGAGCGCGAACTGCGCGAGATCGCGGCGAACGGACTCCGGCTTTCGCCGATCGGGCAGGTGCTGATCGAAAAATCCGTGGCCGGCTGGAAAGAAATCGAGTTCGAGGTCATGCGCGACGCCGCGGGCAACGCCGTCACGGTTTGCAGCATGGAAAACCTTGACCCCGTGGGCGTCCACACCGGCGACAGCATCGTCGTCGCCCCCGCCCTCACCCTCGCGGACAAAGAATACCAAATGCTACGCTCCGCCGCTTTGGACATCATCACCGCCCTGAAAGTCGAAGGCGGCTGCAACTGTCAATTCGCCCTGCATCCCCGCAGTTTCCGCTACGCGGTCATCGAGGTCAACCCGCGGGTTTCCCGCTCCTCGGCTCTGGCCTCCAAAGCCACCGGCTACCCGATCGCCAAAGTGGCGACGAAAATAGCCCTCGGCTACAGGCTGGACGAGATAAAAAACGCCGTGACCGGCAGCACATACGCCTGTTTTGAGCCGGCGCTCGATTATGTGGTCGTCAAATTACCGAAATGGCCTTTCGACAAATTTATCTACGGCAGCCGCACGCTGGGCACGCAGATGAAAGCGACGGGCGAAGTGATGGCTATCGGGGCCTGTTTTGAGGAAGCGCTGATGAAAGCGGTGCGCGGCGCGGAAATATCGCTTTCTTCCCTGCGCCTGCCCGCCCTTTTCGCCTTGCCGGAAGCGGAACTGCGCGCGGCGCTCGCCCGTTGCGACGATCAGCGCCTTTTCACGGTGTTCGCCGCCCTGGCCCGCGGCATCGCCCTGGAAGAAGTACATGCCGTGACGCAAATCGACAGGTGGTTCCTGAGCAAAATCGCCCGCCTGGCCCGGCTGGAGACCGCTCTGACGGCGGAGGGCCTGACGCCGGCTCTCTACCGGGAAGCGAAACGGTGCGGCTATCCGGACCAGACGCTGACGGAGCTGACGGGCCGCCGCCCGGAAAACCCCCTGCCGGCCGGCTATAAGATGGTGGACACCTGCGGCGGCGAGTTCGCCGCGGAAACCCCCTATTTTTACGCTTCCTTTGACGAGGAAAACGAAGCGGCGGAGATCATCGCCGCCCGCCGGAGCGACGCCCGGAAAACCGTCGTCGTTTTCGGCTCCGGCCCTATCCGCATCGGCCAGGGCATAGAATTCGACTACGCCTCCGTCCACTGCGTCTGGGCCCTGAAAAAAGCGGGCTATGACGTGGTGATCGTGAACAACAACCCGGAAACGGTCTCCACGGATTTTGACACGGCCGACCGCCTGTATTTCGAGCCGCTGACCCCGGAAGACGTCGGCCATATCATCGCCACGGAACGCCCGGCCGCTGTCGTCGTCGCGTTCGGCGGCCAGACCGCCATCAAACTGACCCATAGTCTCGACGCGCGGGGAGTGCCTATTCTCGGCACTTCGGCCGCCAGCATCGACGAAGCGGAGGACCGGGCCCGCTTCGAGGCTTTGCTGGAAAAACTTGGGATTAAACGCCCCCGCGGTTTTACCGCTCTCTCTTTGGCTGAGGCGCTGCAAGCGGCGCGGACGCTGGGTTTTCCCGTTTTACTCCGCCCGTCTTACGTTCTGGGCGGGCAAAACATGATCATCGCTTACAATGAAGCGGACGTGCGGGAATACATGGAGATCATCCTGGCCCAGAGTCCGGAAAAACCGGTCCTGATCGACCAGTATCTGGCCGGCGTCGAGGTGGAAGTGGACGCGATCTGCGACGGCGAGGACATCCTCATCCCCGGCGTCATGGAGCATATCGAGCGCAGCGGCGTTCATTCCGGCGACTCCATCGCCGTCTATCCGCCCTGGAATCTGCGCGACGACATGGCGCGCGTCATCGAGGACACGACGCGCCGTCTGGCCCTGGCCCTGAACACGCTGGGGCTGGTCAATATTCAATATGTGATCAGCGGCGGCGAGTTATACGTCATCGAGGTCAACCCGCGCTCGTCGCGCACCATCCCCTACCTGAGCAAGGTGACGGACGTCCCGATGGTGGAGCTGGCCGTGCGGGCCATGCTCGGGGAAAAGCTGTCCGCCATGGGCTACGGCGCGGGGCTGCGTCCGGCCGGGGCTTATGTGGCGGTCAAGGTGCCTGTTTTTTCCTTTGAAAAATTGGGCAATGTGGATACCCATCTCGGGCCGGAGATGAAATCGACGGGCGAAGTCCTCGGTCTGGCCACGACTTTGGAAGAAGCGCTGTACAAGGGGCTCGTCGCGGCCGGCTACCGGATGACGAAGCGCGGCGGCGTTTTTATCACGGTGCGGGACTCCGATAAACCGGAGATTGCCGCTATCGCCAAAAAATTCCAGGAATTGGAATTCACCCTTTACGCGACGGCCGGCACGGCGGAGGTCTTACGGGCGGCCGGCCTCAAGGCGACGGCGACGGCGAAGATCCACGAAACCGGCGGCGGGGCGGGGCGGGAAAAGAACTGGCAGGCGCTGACGCTGATCGAAAGCGGTAAGATCGACTATGTCATTTCCACCTCGTCCAAAGGCCGTCTGCCGGAGCGGGACAGCGTGCAAATCAGGCGGAAGGCCGTCGAGCGCAGCGTGCCCTGCCTGACTTCCCTCGACACGGCGAGCGCGCTGGCCGACTGCCTGCGCAGCCGCTACTCCACTTACAGCATCGAACTGGTTGACGTGAACCATAAACGCGGTAAAGAGCGCCTGAAATTTACGAAGATGCAGTGTTGCGGTAATGATTACCTGTTTTTCCATATAAAGGACGGGGCGCCTCCCAATCCGGCCGGTCTCAGCGTCCGCCTGTCCGACCGCCGCCGCGGCGTGGGCTGCGACGGCATCATCCTCATCGGCCCTTCCGCTCTGCCGGGGGCGGACGCGGTCATCCGCATGTTCAACCAGGACGGCAGCGAGGGCATGATGAGCGGCAACGGCCTGTGCTGCGCCGGCAAGTACCTCTGGGATAAGGATCTGGTGAAAAAAATGCGGATGCTGGTCGAGACGACGAGCGGGGTGAAAAGTCTGGAACTGTTCACCCAAAACGGGGAGGTGCGGTACGCCTGTGTGGATATGGGCAGGCCGGAGTTCGCCCCGGCCCGGATCCCGGCGCTGCCGGACGCTTTCACCCCGCACGGCGACTTGTTCGCGCCGCGGCCGGCGGCGGCGCCGGAACGCGTTATCGGCCAGCCGCTTTCCGTGGACGGGCGCGAGTTTTTCGTGACCTGCCTTTCCCTCGGCAACCCGCATTGCGTCGTGTTCGACCGGCTGAACGCCGGTCTGCGCGTCGGGGACTTCGATCTGGCGCACTGGGGGCCGCTGTTTGAATATCACGCCGCTTTTCCTCAGCGGGTGAACACCGAATTCGTGCAGATCATCCACGAGCGCGTTTTGCAGATGCGCGTCTGGGAGCGGGGCAGCGGGGAAACATGGGCCTGCGGCACCGGGGCTTGCGCGGCCGCCGTCGCCGCGGTGAAAAACGGCTATTGCCGGCACGGCGAGGATATAACGGTCAAGCTGCCGGGAGGCGAACTGGTCGTGCGCTATGAAAAAGACGGCGCCGTCGTCATGGTCGGCAGCGCGGAGCAGGCTTTTGAGGGAGAGGTCGAAATTTAGTCAAACCCTGGTGTCTATTCAGAGGTGGATACCCCACCTTTGGTATAAACAGCGACACCGCTCAAGAAGCCGAGAGGCTTCTTTTTTTTTGGGGAATGACTCAAAACCTGACTTTGACACCTTGTTTGAAAAAAAAGCTCTGAAAGCCAGACGCAACAAGGCTTCCATAGTCTTATCCGGTGATAAAAGTTGTTGGGGAGCAAAGGGTTTCCATCCGATGATT
>JAISEW010000044.1 GCA_031263945.1 Gracilibacteraceae bacterium
GACGTCGGCACATACGGGATCAAGGATCTGGACTGGAGTAAATTGCTTGTCAACCTGCGGCCGCTGGGGATCGGCGCGCCCGAAGCCGCCGAATGGCTGCGGGCGCGGGGCGGCGTGGAGCCGGAACTCTGGGACGGCGAAAACATATTGTTCATGCTGGGGGTGGGCAGCCGGCCCGCTGATCTGCGTCTGCTGCGCCGGGCGCTGGAAGATCTGGTCCGGCAAGTCAGGCGCGGCGCGCTGCGCGGCGCGAAAAAACAGGCCCCCGCCGCCTGGCGCGATCTGCCTTTGCCGCCGCCGCGCCTGACGCCGCGGGAAGCGTGGCTGGCCCCCAAACGCTCCGTGCCGCTGGCAGCCGCCGCCGGCCTCGTCGCCGGCGAAACGGTCTCGGTATATCCGCCGGGCGTGCCGCTCATCATGGCGGGGGAGGAAATAACGCCGGACATCGCAGAATTATGGCGGGATCTGGCGGATCGCCGCTGGCAGGGCTGGAGCGGCCGCGCCGCCGGAGAGACTTTGGTTTTACAGGACTAACCGGTCCGCAAAAACTCGGTGACGAAACCGGTCAGGACTCGCACGGAGGGCTCCACGCCGATGCTGCTGTCCAGGCAAAGGTGGTAATTGCGGGAGAGGCCCCATTTGCGCTGCGTGAAATAATAGCAGTAATCGCCGCGGCCCCGGTCCTTGCGTTTGACATAGGCGTCGAGATCGGAGCGCGTTTCGTTATAATGCTCCCGCGCGAAAAGCACGCGGTATGCAAAGGGGGCGTGGATGAAAATATGGACGCAGCAAGCTTTATCCCGCAAAACATAGTCGGCGTTGCGACCGACGATGACACAGGATTTTTCAGCGGCAAGGCGCTGGATGATAGCGGATTGCGCCAAAAAAATCTGGTCGGTTATCGGCACGGACGAGCCGGGGGCGAAAGCGTTGAGGATGGGGAGGGTATGCGGGTGGACGGTGAAACAGAGGCGGGAGGTTTTTTGATGCTCCACCTCGCGGATATAATCTTCGGAGAACCCGGTTTCCGCCGCCGCCATCTCGATCAATTCCCGGTCGTAAAACGCCACGCCTAATTCCCCGGCGAGGCGCCGGCCGATGAGACTGCCGCCGGAACCAAATTCACGCGCTATAGTCACACAATATTGTTCCATAATTCTTCATGCTCCTGGCGCGGGCGTCAGCCGCGCGCCGCTTCTTCAGGCGGCAATGTGTCGTTCATGCTGCCGCTGCGG
Source organism: Gracilibacteraceae bacterium (assembly GCA_031263945.1). Lineage (GTDB taxonomy): Bacteria > Bacillota > Desulfitobacteriia > Desulfitobacteriales > Syntrophobotulaceae > JAIRRL01. Next base: position 1,236 of record JAISEW010000044.1, read on the forward strand.
TAACCGAGCAGATCAACAGCCGCGTAAGTGAAACCGATCTCGCGCAGACGGGCGTATATTTTTTCGCGGGTCGCGCGGTCCTGCAGCAGGGAAAATCCGGCCTCGTCGGTTTCCAGCCGGGCCGTGCCGCCGTGATAACGCACGCGCACCTGCCTGAGCCCCAAGTCCAGCAAAAACTGTTCGCTGAGGTCGATTTGCCGGAGACGTTCAGCCGTGATTTGTTCACCGTAGGGAAAACGCGAGGCCAAACAGGCAAAAGACGGTTTATCCCAGGTCGGGAGACCGCGGCGCCGGGACAGTTCCCGGATATCCGCTTTGGTCAGGCCCGCCCGCCGCAGAGGGCTTTGCACCCCCTGCTCCGCCGCCGCCGCCAGCCCCGGCCGGTAATCGCCTTCGTCGTCGAGGTTGGAGCCTTCCGCGATATATTTTATGCCGTGCTGGGCGGCTATTTTCCAAATTTTGCTAAAAAGTTCGTTTTTACAGAGATAGCACCGGTTAGGCGGGTTAAAGGCAAACCCCTCGATCGCCAGTTCCTCGGAATCGCAGATCACATGCTCGATGCCGGCATCGGCGCAAAAAGCGGCGGCCGCCTCCAATTCCCTGGCGGGGAAAGAGCATGAGCGGGCTGTGACCGCCAGCACCCGGGGCCCCAAAACGGCGCGCGCCGTATATAACAGGTACGTCGAGTCCGCGCCGCCGGAAAAAGCCACCGCGAGACTGCCGAGACCGTGGATCTGCTCTTTCAGTTTTTCCTGTTTTTGCTCCAGCCGCACTATATCTCCTTATTAGCCGGGCGCTGTGTTGGATCGCTTACGCTCATATTGTACAGCGCGGGCGCGGTAAAGTCAATCAGGGTATTTTTTACAAGCGGCCGTTTATTCCCTTAATTCAAAAACTTCTTGCTGATCCAGTCGAATTCGTCGTACCATTAATCATCTGTTTCACGTTTTCCGCAAGGCGCTTCCCCATATTAAACGCGGCTTCGCAATCCTTGGGGAACTGTTCAATATGACGCTTCTTTACCATAGGGACGTCAAACATCGTGGCCGCGTATTTAGAATAATCCTCAAACTGCTGTGTCTGGTACGCCGTCACATACTCGGAATCGCCGATAATGCGGCTCGTCATCGTGACAAGCCCGTTGAAGAAATCCTTGTAAAACTCGCCCGGCGCGTTCATGGTGAACACCCAGCCGACTTTCGTTCGCGTGGGATATGTGGGCGAGTGGTCTTTGTTGTAGGTTATGCCGGGGAATAAATACCTCTCTAAAAACGAGCGCGTTTCCCCGGTGATGTCGCTGAAATATATCGGCGAGCCGATCAGCAGCACATCCGCGGCAATGGCTTTTTCCAATACCGGCGTCAGCCCGTCACGCACAGCGCAACGCGCAAACTTGCGCTCATCAAGCAGTTTGCAAGAATGGCAACCAATACAGCCCTTGTAATTCAAGTCGTACAAATAGACAAACTCTCCCGCGGCGCCGACTGCGCTCATCGCGCCGTCAAACGCGCTGCCCAACATGGCTGCGGTGTTGCGGTTTTTGTTCGCCGCGCCGCAAATGGCAAGGACTTTCATTATGACCTCCCGTGCATTTTCAGTCCAATTCGTGGATCGTGACTTTCCCCGTTTCCGCGTCGGCGATTGACTTTGCAAGCCGAATTTGGTTTTTCTCACTGTAAAATGGGTTGGACGAAGTTTCGGACTGGAGTTTCGGACTGGGTGTTTGCAAAGCGGCGTTACCTGTGGTATACTTAAAACTGTACTGTACATCGCCTTTTGACGAGCGAGGTAGCGCCATGAAGATTTCCACCAAGGGCCATTACGCCTTGCGAATGTTGCTGGATCTGGCTGAACACCAGGAAGACGGGTATATCCCGCTCAAAGACGTGGCGGAGCGGCAAGGTATTTCCAAAAATTACCTGGAACAGATCATGATCCTGCTGAAAAACACCGACGTCCTCAAAACGACCAGAGGTTTTCAGGGCGGTTATAAATTGGCCAAGCGGCCTTCCGCTTACACGGTCGGCGATATCATCCGCCTGACGGAAGGGAGCGTTTCTCCTGTGGCTTGCGTTGACGACGCCGACGAGTGCGAGCGCAGCGACTTCTGCCTGACCCTCGACGTGTGGCGCGGTCTGGAGCAGGTCATCACCGAATATCTGGACAGCATAACTTTACAGGATATAATGGATAAAGGGCGCTCGGCCTCGGCGAAAGAGCATGGTTTCTGAGGACCGTGTGCAAAAACGCGGTCCCTCACTCCAAAGCTATATGCACATGCTGCCCCTCGTCGTCCGCGGCGTCCACCAATACATAAGGCAGAGTTATTTCGCCGGCGCCCACGCGGGCGAGGACGACGCTGATATCTACGCCATTCAGGGTTTCCAGTATTTCGCTGCTGAGTTCGTCTCTGGCGAATTTCACGCTGAACCCGCCGATAGACTGCCCGAGTTTAAGGCCGGCCCGGACAAGCGAAAAAGGCACCGTGACGTTGACCTTGGTGTTTTCTTTTTCCATAATATGGATTCTGACCTGTTTCGGGGCCGGGATCACGGGCTTTTCAGCGCCGGCCGGCACGGCCTCCAACAGTTTTGCCGCTTCTTCCACCGTGATATTGCCGTCTTTCAGCATTTGCAGTATCATGATTCTTTCTTCTTGCATAAATGATCCCTCCTTACTTGTTCCGCAGCCGGTCCAGCGCTTCATCCACGGAAAGCGCCCCTTCTCTGACCTGACCTAAAACGGCCAGACGGCGGGCCGCCGCCTCATCCTCTCTGGCGCGCCCCATCGCGTCCACCAGATTGTCCAACCGGCCGCGGGCCGTGGGATATGAAACGCCGACAGCCGCGCCGACGTCTTTCAGATTGCCGCGGCAGCGAATGAATGTCTCAAGAAAAGCCAGCTGCTCCTCACTCAGCCGGGCAAACCAGCTGAGGCGGTATTCGCCCTGTACTTCCGTGCCGCAAGCCGCGCAGCGCATCTGGCAAACATGCATTTCCCCTCCGCAGGCCGGGCATTTTCTGGGCATAACAGCCATCAAAACCACCTCCCCATCAATTGACGAGTCTTTACATCAAAATTATAAAGGTTGATTTTACTATTGTCAATATATATTTTAATATTATTGAGGTGTTTTTGCGATATCGGTCTGGCGGTGCAGTTCAAAAAAGAGTTCAGGCCGGCGGAGCCAAGAGGGCCAAGGCGCCGGCGCTTAATGCCCGCAGGCCCACGGTCAGGCTGCCCTCGTCGATCTGGAATTTGGCGTGATGCTGCGGATAAACCGCTCCCAGGGCGGGATTGCCCGCGCCGGTCAAAAAGATGACCCCCGGGGCGGATCGTTGGTCATCGGTAAAATCCTCGCCGCACATGAGCGGGGCGGCGGGGCGGACGTCCACATCCGGCAGGGCTTCCGCAAAAACGGCCCGCAGTTTATCCGTCAGGTCCGCGTCGTTAGTGACCACGTCGTATCCTTCAATGAACTCCGTCGTACATTTCGCCCCGAAGGCCGCGCAGACCCCGCCCGCCGCGGCGGCGATCTTTTCCCGCAGCAGCGGGCGCAATTCCTCGCTGAATACGCGCACTGTGCCTTTCAGGGCCACTTCGTCCGGAATGATATTATGCGCGCCGCCGCCGGTCATGCCGGTGACGGAGAGGACCGCGCTTTGCAAAGGATCGATCTGGCGCGCGACGACGGTTTGCAGAGCTAAAATCACATGAGCGCCGATCACCACCGGATCGACGGTTTTATCGGGCATGGCGGCGTGTCCGCCTTGGCCGCGCACAGTGAGGATAAAATTATCCGGCGCCGCCATGAACGGCCCCGCGGTAAGCCCGATCGTCCCCACCGGCAGCGTGCTCCACAGATGCGTGGCCAGCACAAAATCCAAGCCGTCCAGCCAACCGCCGGCGGCCAGCTCCCGCGCCCCGCCCGGATGAAGCTCCTCCGCGCGCTGGAAAATAAACCGCGCCTCGCCGCTCCAATAGTCGCGCGCGGACATCAGCGCTTCCGCCGCGCCCAGCAGTATGGCCATATGCCCGTCGTGTCCGCAGGCGTGCATGAAGCCGTCGCGGACAGAGGCGAAATCGCAGCCCGTTTCCTCCCGCTGAGGCAAAGCGTCGATATCGGCGCGCAAGCCGACTGTGGGGCCGCGGTCCTTGGAAAACACCGCCACGAGACCGGTCGGCGCCGGGCGGTGCACAGTCAGTTTTTCCCCTGTCGCCGCGGATAAAGCGTCCAGCGTTTTCAGCAGATACTCCGTGGTCCGGAATTCCTGAAACGATTCCTCGGGGATCCTGTGCAGTTCGCGCCGGTAAGTCCGCACTTTGGGCGCGATTTCCTTCAGCAGACGCTCCATCTTGGGCCAGACCGCCAAGGTCATTTTTCCTCACCTCCCGCTATTGCCGGTAATTTTAGAAGTATTTCTACGCCCTGATTATATCATCCTCCCGCGCGAAACGCCACCGGCGAAAAAGAGAGGCTAATTATATCATATAATATTTATAACGGATCCCATAAAAGTATTTTTTGCGCCGCTCTTGTCCGCCGCGCGATTCCGTGGTATAACCTGACTTTGACACCTTGTTTGAAAAAAAAGCTCTGAAAGCCAGACGCAACAAGGCTTCCATAGTCTTATCCGGTGATAAAAGTTGTTGGGGAGCAAAGGGTTTCCATCCGATGATT
>JAISEW010000069.1 GCA_031263945.1 Gracilibacteraceae bacterium
GAGCAATGCGCCAAAGAAGCCAAGCGTAAAATGAAAGTCGCGGGTTGTTACAGATCCGATAAAGGCGCCGACAATTACGCTCGCTCCGCAAGCGTAATCTCCACGCTAAAAAAACAAAGAATGAGCGTGTTTACCGGCATCTCGGACATTTTTTCCGGGAAAACGCTTGAGTTTAGCAGAGCGCCTTGATCATCACCCCATGTTGCCCTCTATATTCACGCTATATCGGCATTCCGCTGGGGCATCGGCGGTTCGCCTTTCTTTCTTGCGCCCATATCCACCTCTGAATAGACACAAACCCTGATGCGTCAAGGGTTTCAGAAACGCGAAACTTACTTGACAACAAGAGGAAACTGTGCTAATCTAAGTCGCAACGCCGCTTACACATAGCTTTTGCGGCGCCGGGTTGTATCACGCCGTCATTCCGGCTTTATGCCGGAATCCATTCTTCCGTTTTTTTGGATTCCGGGACAAGCCCGGAATAACAGGATTTGGGGCGTAAACAAAAAAACAAGCTTTTGCGGCGCCTGGAGGGACCATGCGGGAAGATCTTTTTGAAACCTTGCGTGAGCGGGGTTATATATATCAGTGTACTCACGAGGAAGCCGTGCGGCAAGCGGTGAACGACGGCCCGCTGACTTTTTATCTGGGGATCGACCCGACCGCGGACAGCTTGCATATCGGGCATTTCTTCGCGCTGATGCTGTTCCGCCGCCTGCAGGAAGCCGGGCATCGCGGCATTCTGCTCGTGGGCGGCGCTACCGCCATGGTAGGCGACCCCAGCGGCAAAAGCGATATGCGGCAAATGATGGACAGAGAGCGGGTCGCGCTCAATATCGCGGAAGTGACGGCGCTGGCGCGGCGGTTTATCCGCACGGAGGGAGACAATGCCGCTCTCATCGTCAACAACGCCGACTGGACGGACTCGTTTTCATATATTGAGTTCCTGCGCCGGGTGGGAACGCATTTTAACGTCAGCGTCATGCTGGCGGCCGACGCGTACGCCAAACGTCTGGCCGAGGGAGGGCTGACTTTTCTGGAGATGGGCTATATGCTCATGCAGGCTTATGATTTTGTGCATCTGTATGAAAACTACGGCTGCACTTTGCAAATCGGCGGCAGCGATCAATGGGGCAATATAGTGGCCGGGGTCAATCTCGGCCGCAAGATGCGGTTCGGCGCCGGCGGCCGGGAAGCGGAAAGCGACGTGCTGCGCGGTCTGACCTGTCCGCTCCTGATGACGCGGGACGGCAAAAAAATGGGCAAGACCGAGCAGGGGACGCTCTGGGTGGCGCGGGAAAAAACGGCGGTTTTTGATTTTTTTCAATACTTCTACAATGTGGACGACGCCGATACGGCAATGCTGCTCAAACTGTTCACGGACATCGAGACGGCGGAGGCGGAGCGTCTCTGCCGGGAAGACGCCGTGGCGGCCAAGCGGCGCATGGCCTACGAGATCACGAAAATCGTGCATGGCGCGGAGGAAGCGGATAAAACCGTCCAAGCCCTTCAGGCCCTGTACGGCGGGACGGGAACGGCGGCGGACATGCCCACCGCGGTCCTGCGGGTCCCGACCGGCCAGATCGGCATTGTGGAATTACTGACGGAAAGCGGCTTTCTGCCTTCGCGCGGCGAAGCCCGCCGGCTGATCCGTCAGGGGGGCGTCTCGGTGAACGACGGGCGCGTGCAGGCGGAAGACGCCGTGATCGACGCCGCCGCCGGGACGGAAGTTGTTTTGAAAAAGGGGAAAAAGAGTTTTCTCCGGGTTCAGTTTGAAGTGGAGGTAAAGAAATGACACAGGTCCAAAAAAGAGCGCTGGCTATTCACGACATTTCCTGCTTTGGCCGCTGCTCCCTCACGGTAGCTCTGCCGATCCTTTCGGCGGCGGGCATTGAAACGGCGGTCATCCCGACGGCGGTGCTTTCGACTCATACGGGCGGTTTTACGGGGTTCACCTACCGGGATCTGACCGAGGACATTCTGCCGATCGCCAAACACTGGCGTGAACTCGGCCTGGGCTTTGACGCCGTTTACACCGGGTTCCTCGGCTCGTTTGAACAGATCGGCATAGTGGCCGAGGTCTTTGAACTCTGGCGAAAAGAGGGGGCGCTAATCGTCGTCGATCCGGTGATGGCGGACGACGGCAAACTCTATTCGATTTTTCCGGCGGATTTTCCGAGCGGTATGCGTAAACTCTGCGCTTTGGCGGATGTTATCGTCCCCAACCTGACAGAGGCCGCGCTGCTTTTGGATATCCCCTATAATCCCGGCCCTTTCACCCGCGACGAGATCGAGATGATGCTGCGCCGTTTGGCTGCGCTGGGGCCAGGGCGCGTCGTACTTACCGGCGTCACCCGGACGGAAGGCCCGGACATGCTTGGCGCCGCCAGTTATGACGCCCGGGCGGGCGAAGTGGCTTTTAGCGGTCTGAACCGCGTAGACCCCATGTACCACGGCACCGGCGACGTGTTCGCCAGCGTGCTGACCGCCGCGCTCCTGCACGGGAAACCTCTGGCTATAGCCAGCGAGGCGGCGGTGCGCTTTACGGTGGACAGTCTGAAACGCACGAAATTAGCCGGCACGGACAACCGCTTCGGCGTGAATTTTGAAGACGGACTGGCCGGTCTGCGCGGCTTGATCGGACTTCCGGTTTAAGCAATTGCTCGTTATCGACAGATTTGAGGGCGATTTCGCCGTCTGCGAGGATGAAGACCGGCGCATGGTCCATGTTCGCAGAAGCGAGATCCCGGCGCAGGCGGTCGAGGGAGACTGCCTGACCGCCGGCGCCTCAGAAGGCTATATTTTGGACGCGGACGCGGCGGCGCGCCGCAAAGCGCGGGTCAAAGCTAAAATGGATCGCCTGTTCACGGAGCGAAGCGATTCGATCACGCCCAACGACTTGATCCGCTGTCCGTGGGCGAACGCCGATCCGCTTTCACAGCGTTATCACGATACCGAATGGGGCGTGCCCTGCCACGACGAGCGCCGCCTGTTCAAAATGCTGATCCTGGAAGGCAAGCAAGCCGGACTGAGCTGGTATGGGATCCTGAAGAAAATGGACACCCTCTGCGCGGCGTTCGATGATTTCGACCCAGATACACGCGCCGCCTACGATGAGGCGAAAATCGCGGAACTTTTGCAAGATCCCGGCGTCATCCGCAATCGCCTGAAGGTGAACGCCGCCGTCACGAACGCCAAGGCGTACTTCAAGTTATGTGAGGCGCACGGCTCGCTCGACGCCTATATATGGTCTTTCACGGACAGCAAACCGGTCGTCGGGAGTTGGGAAACGCAGGAGCAGATGCCGGCGACCACGCCGCTTTCCGACGAGATCAGCCGCGGCTTGAAGCGGCTCGGCTTCAAGTTCGTCGGCTCGACGATCGTATATTCATTTTTGCAGGCGGTAGGCGTGGTCAACGACCATCTGATCACATGCAGCTTTGCGAAAGGAAACGGGAACACTTTCTCGCTAAAGGCAAAAAATTGATTAGATGTAAAAATTTAACAGTTGATCCGCTTCCGTAAAAAAACGTAAAAACGCTGGACATGAAAACAAAGACGCGGTATAATAATAAACGTAATTTCACGGCCCGTTGGTCAAGCGGCCTAAGACACCGCCCTCTCACGGCGGTAACACGGGTTCGAATCCCGTACGGGTCACCACTATTGAATTGAAGGACTTTGATGATCTCATGATTGTCGGAGTTCGTTTTTTTGTTCGCCATATTCCGTATCGGCTTGATCCGCTGGGATACAAGGCGGCGCCTTGTCTGGAATCCCTTAAAACTTGCTTTTTGCGTATCGAACTGTGACGATAAGAATCATCTTTTTTACATCTTCAATACGGTACAGAACCGTAAAATTACCAACGAAAAGTTGGCGGTACCCTTTGTTGGCATAGGCGCCTGTTGTTCTTAAAGCCCCGCGCTGCGGCATATTCTCCAAGCTGAAAATGGCTTCCTCTAACGAGTCAAGCAATCTTGCGGCTATACCCGGCTCCATCAAAGTTCCGGCGATATATTCATATATGCCGTCCAAATCACGATATGCACGAGGAAGTAATTTTACAGCATATTTATCCAAAATGTTTCCTCTTTAAGCCCGCTAAAGCTTCTCTCGCATCGGTAAAATGGCCGCCGGAAGTGTATTCGGTCTCGGCTTCCGCGATAGCCGCGTCAAGTTCGCGGTCTTCCATCATGGAATCAAAGGTTTCAATGCTCATAATAACTAAATCGCCATAGCCGTTTTTCGTTATGAATATCGGCTCTTTCTTGGCATGGCAAAGTTCAGAAATCTCATTAGTATTTCTCAAATCAGTGATTGGCTTGATTTGGGGCATGATCACACCTCCTTCATGCACGTTATTATAGCATTATTATATACATTTCACAAGGGTTTTGTCTGGCCAAATTCTAAACGCTACCCGAGTTTGACACTTACACAAGTTGCCATCTCCGTTAAAACCCTCGCAGACCAAGGTTTGCGAGGATCATTTTTTGTCAAATATGTTAATAAATTTAGTTGCGGATTGTACGGGATTGTGGTATGATTAACTTAAGAAAGGGGGG